>CAJOOU010000048.1 GCA_905236735.1 uncultured Eubacterium sp.
CTGGCGGAAGATGAGGGCAATGTGCGGGCAAAGAAGGTGCTTAAGATATGGGAGAATCCTTCCAAAATGCTTAGTGCCATACTCGTGGGCAACAATATTGTCAATTTATCGGCATCGTCACTGGCTACCACGATAGCGGTAAAAATATTCGGAAGTATAGGAGCCGGGATTGCGACATTTATACTTACATTTCTGGTACTTATTTTCGGGGAAATCTCTCCAAAAACAATGGCTACACTTAAGGCGGAGACTCTGACTTTAAGATACTGCGGAGTAATATCTGCAATAATGTTTGTTTTTACGCCGATTATATTTATTATAAATGTGCTTGCAAAAGGGTTTATCAGACTTTTAGGTACAGACCCCGAGGCTGAGCGTCCTGTGATTACAGAGGGAGAACTTCGTACCATAGTTGATGTCAGCCACGAGGGCGGTGTAATAGAGTCGGACGAAAAGGAGATAATATACAATCTCTTTGATTTCAGTGATTCTATGGCAAAGGAAATAATGATTCCGAGAATCGATATGATAATGATAGACGATACTGCCGGATATGACGAACTGATGGAGATATACAGGAAGTACAAGCTGACCAGAATACCCATATATCGCGAGAAAAACGACAATATTATAGGATTTGTCAATATGAAGGATGTGCTGCTTATAGAAAACACATCGGATTTTTCCATAATGCAGATAATAAGGCAGCCCTATTACACGCATGAACATAAAAAGACCACCGAACTTTTTGTGGAGATGAAAAGCTATAGGGTGAACATAGCCATTGTACTTGACGAATACGGCGGAGCGGCGGGAATGCTCACTTTGGAGGATTTGCTTGAGGAAATCGTCGGCGAGATAAGGGATGAATATGATGATGATGAGGAAGATGATATCAGCCGTATTTCGGAAAATGAGTATATCCTAAGCGGTATGGCGGATATAGATGATGTAAATGAAACTCTCGGTTTTGACTTTAATTCCGAAGATTATGAGACTATCGGGGGATATATTATAGGGCTGTCTGATACCTTCCCTAAAAACGGACAGGTTATCACTTTAAAAGACGGTACATATATCAGGATTGAACGCATCAGAAACAACCGCATTGAAAAGATTTATATGAGGAAAAATCCCTCTTTTCAAGAGGATGAAAGTATGATACAATAATTTAAGTTTTTTAGAGAAAGCAGGAGGAATCCGAAATGAAACATATTAAGACATTAAACACAAAGAAGCTTACAGAGACTGTTAAAAAGGGCGGCTGCGGCGAATGTCAGACATCATGCCAGTCAGCATGCAAAACTTCTTGCACTGTAGGAAATCAGAGCTGTGAGCAGAAATAATTTCAGCTTTATAAATAGCTAAAGATTACAAAGAGCAGCGGCTTTATACAAAGTCGCTGTTTTACTGTGCTTGAACGCAGATGTAAATAAGACTGCACTTATGAGCGGGCAGCGATGCAAAATGTCCGCTTTAAATAATGGAGAATAAAATGATACATCAGTATAAAAATAACGGATATAATATAGTCCTTGATGTAAACAGCGGCAGTGTGCATGTGACTGATGACATTGTATATGATGTTATTGAATTATACGAAGACCATTCTCTAAATGAGATTACGGAAAAACTTTCGGGCAGATATGACGCCGCGGAGATTAAGGAAGCTTTTGAAGAAATAGCGGAGCTTGAAAATAGCGGCCAGCTTTTTACAAAGGATACATATGAGGAGTATATTTCCGAGTTTGCCGAAAACAGGCAGACAGTAGTTAAGGCTCTTTGCCTTCATATAGCACATGACTGCAATCTGGCTTGCAGATACTGTTTTGCCGAGGAGGGAGAATACCACGGCAGAAGAGAACTTATGAGTTTTGAAGTAGGAAAGGCGGCGCTTGATTTCCTTATCCAAAACAGCGGCTCAAGAAGGAATCTTGAGGTGGATTTTTTTGGCGGCGAGCCGCTTATGAATTTCGATGTCGTTAAAGAACTTGTAAAATACGGCAGAGAGCAGGAAAAAATTCATGATAAAAAGTTCAGGTTTACCCTGACTACTAACGGTGTTTTGCTTAATGATGAAATTCTTGAATTTGCAAACAGCGAAATGGGTAACCTTGTTCTTAGTATTGACGGTAGAAAAGAAGTTAATGACAGGATGAGACCTTTCAGAGGAGGTCAGGGGTCTTATGACCTTATAGTACCGAAGTTCCAAAAGGCTGCAGAGTCGAGAAATCAGAACAATTATTATGTCAGGGGTACATTTACCCATAATAATACTGATTTTTGCGAGGATGTAATGCATCTTGCGGATTTGGGATTTAAACAGATATCTGTTGAGCCTGTGGTGGCTCTTCCCGAAGAAGAATATGCCATTAAAGAGAGCGATTTGGACAAGCTTTTTCAGCAGTATGATATGCTTGCCAAAGAAATAATTCGAAGAAATAAACAAGGAAACTCTTTTAATTTCTTCCATTTTATGATAGATTTAGAGGGTGGCCCTTGCGTAGCAAAGAGATTATCCGGTTGCGGCTCGGGCACAGAATACCTTGCGGTTACTCCGTGGGGGGATTTTTATCCATGTCATCAGTTCGTCGGTAATGAAAAATTCCTGATGGGCAATGTGTGGGAAGGCATTAAAAGGGAGGACATTAGGAAGGATTTCCTTAAATGCAATGTTTATTCCAAAGAAAAATGTCGTGATTGTTTTGCTAAATTCTATTGCAGCGGAGGCTGTGCGGCCAATTCGTATAACTTTACCGGAAATGTTAACGGTGCATACGATATAGGTTGCGAGTTGCAAAAAAAGCGTATAGAATGCGCTATAATGATTAAGGCAGCCATGGCGGATACCGAAGCCGCAGAGCATAGCGCTTAATCAAATATATTAAAGAAATGAGAGGAAGATTGAAATGAAAAAAAGTAAAGCGTCGGTCATCTTGGTCATATTCCTTGTGGCTATGCTTGCGGTTGGTTATTTCGCGGTAGATATAATCAATTCGACAATTGAGGGTGAGGGCAGAAATATTTCCCTCGGACTTGACCTTGCAGGTGGTGCAAGTATTACCTATCAGGTGGCTGAGGGTACTTCGCAGGAAGATATTGATGATACCATCTACAAACTCCAGAAGCGTATTGAGGATACTACGGAAAGTACTGAAATTTCTGTATATCAGGTTGGAACAGATCGTATAGCGGTTGAAATCCCGGGTGTAACGGATGCCAATGAAATCCTTGATCAGCTCGGTGAGCCGGGTACACTTTCCATCCAGGACACTGACGGAAACGAGATTATCAGCGGTAGCGATATTACCAGTGCACAGGCCAAGAGTACATCGGATGATTACGGCAACACGGAATATGTGGTTGCAATCACTCTTTCAGATGAGGCTGCAGAGGTTTTCGCCGAGTATACATCAGAGCATGTCGGGGATTACCTTCCTATATACTATGACGGAGATGTGGTAAGCTACCCGTCAATAGAGAGTGCCATTACGGACGGAAGCTGTATAATTAACGGTATGGAAACTTATGAAGAAGCTGAGCAGCTTGCCTCATACCTGAGAATTGGTTCGCTTTCCGTTGAACTTACAGAGCTCCAGTCAAATATTGTAGGAGCCCAGCTCGGTGAGGAAGCTATTGAGTCGTCGGTAAAGGCAGCCGGAATCGGTCTTGCTGTTATAATGGTATTCATGATTTTAGTATACTGGGTACCGGGATTTGCCGCATCACTTGCACTCATCCTTTACACAGGAATGGTTGTAGCTGCCATGTATCTGTTTGATATCACGCTTACCCTTCCCGGTATTGCCGGTGTAATCCTTTCAATAGGTATGGCGGTAGATGCCAATGTTATTATATTTGCAAGAATAAGGGAAGAAATCGCAGCAGAAAAGACAGTCAAGGTAGCGGTAGAGACAGGTTTCCAGAAAGCAAGAAGTGCTATTCTGGACGGTAACATTACCACCTTTATTGCAGCTATTGTGCTTATTATAATGGGCTCCGGTACAGTTAAGGGATTTGCTTATACACTTGCCATCGGTATTGTTCTTTCAATGTTTACGGCACTTGTAATTACTCATCTTCTTGTTAAGGCGCTTTATGCACTTGGATTTAAGGATGAGAAATTCTATGGAAGAAAGAAGAAGAGAGAGCCAATCGGATTTATTAAAAAGAGGATTATCTTCTTTGCGATTTCAATAGTGCTTTGCTGCAGCGGATTTGTTGCAATGGGAGTTTATTCAAACAGCGGGTCGAATGTACTTAATTTCTCGCTTGACTTTATAGGCGGTACTTCAACTCAGGCAACATTTGACAAGGAATATACTCTTGATGAGATTGATTCGGAAATCAAGCCTGTTGTAGCGGAAGTAACAGGTGATAATAATATTCAGATGCAGAAGGTTGCTGACAGCACGGATATTATCATAAAGACAAGAGAACTTGATCTTGATGAAAGAGAAGAACTCGCAGCAGCACTTGCAGAAAATTTCGGAGTAGATGAGGACACTATTTCGACACAGAGTATTTCATCTACCATATCATCTGAGATGCGCTCGTCAACCATCCAGGCTATTATTGTTGCGGTTATCTGCATGCTCATATACATATGGCTCAGATTCAGGGATTTCAGATTTGGTACGGCTGCCGTTGTGGCACTTGTACATGATGTGCTTGTAGTTCTTGCTTTCTATGCCATAGCGAGAATATCGGTAAGTACGATTTTCATTGCCTGCATGCTGACCATAGTCGGTTATTCGATAAATGCAACCATTGTCATATTTGACCGTATCCGTGAAAACAATCACGGCATAAGACGGGCGGATGAACTTGAAAATGTGGTAAATGACAGTATTACACAGACTCTTACAAGAACAATTTATACATCATTTACTACCTTTGTAATGACATTCTGTATGTACTTTGTTGGTGTATCTTCAATTAAAGAGTTTGCACTTCCACTTATGGTTGGTATTATCTGCGGTGCATATTCTTCTGTATTTATTACAGGTGCACTCTGGTATGTACTTAAGACCAAAGTAGGTAAAAACCGTATAAGCGAATGGAGATAATACGGGAGACTTGAAATGATAAAAAGGAGATTTGGTTATCCAAATCTCCTTTTTTTGGTGGAATTTGTCCGGGGCAACGAAAAAAGCTGACCAATAAGGTCAGCTTAGAGGGGGAGTGCTTACGGATTATATAAAAGGGGGGAGAGAAATCCGTAAGCTAAAAGTATGAAAAGATTGTTTATGTTTTTTACAAGTATTAATATACATCAGAAACCTAAAATAAACCTTAAAAA
>CAJOOU010000049.1 GCA_905236735.1 uncultured Eubacterium sp.
AAGGTAAAAAGTATGATATCCGTTATCTGGAGTGTCTCTCGAGGCAGTTTCCCACAATCAATAAAACGGCAACGGAGATAATTAATCTGCAGTCGATTTTGTCACTCCCAAAGGGCACAGAGCATTTCCTTTCCGACATTCACGGCGAGTATGAGCAGTTTGCCCATGTGCTTAAAAACGGTTCGGGTGCAGTAAGAAGAAAGATTGATGATGAGTTTGGAAATATTATATCCGCAGATGAAAAAAAGGAGCTCGCATCACTTATTTATTATCCCGAAGAAAAAATAGCGCTGGTAAAAGAGACCGGCATAAACATGGATGACTGGTATGTGGTGATGATAAACCGCCTTATCAGGATATGCAAAAACGCCGCATCCAAGTATACCCGCTCAAAGGTTAGAAAATCCCTGCCCAAGGATTTTGCCTATGTCATTGAAGAACTTATTACCGGCAGGCGCGACCAGAGCAATCAGGAGGATTATTATAACGAAATCATAAAGACGGTAATCCGTATCGGAAAGGCACCGGAACTCATTGTGGCTCTGGGAAACACAATATCGAGATTTGTCGTGGATCATCTGCATATCGTGGGAGATATTTATGACAGAGGCGAAGGCCCTCATATTTGTATGGAGACACTGATGAAACATCACAGTGTGGATATCCAGTGGGGTAACCATGATGTGCTGTGGATGGGAGCTGCCTGTGGCAATGAGGCTTGTATTGCAACGGTCTTAAGGATTTCCGCCAGATACGGCAATCTGAATATACTTGAAGAGGGGTACGGGATAAACCTGATACCGCTTGTACAGTATTCTCTGATGACTTATCAGGATGACCCGTGTGACTGTTTTAAGCTGCACTACAGGGAAGAAGACTATGATGTGAAAAATGCATACATAGACAGAAAGATGCACAAGGCTATTTCGGTTCTTCAGTTCAAACTTGAAGGTCAGCTTATAAAGCGTCATCCGGAGTACGGTATGGAAAACAGACTGCTGCTTGACAAGATGGACCTTGAGAGGGGAGTGGTCACTGTTGAAGGGAAGGAGTATCCTCTTCTTGACACGAATTTCCCGACGATTGACCCTAAAGACCCTTATGCCCTTACCGATTCGGAAGCGGATATTATTTACAAACTTAAGAGGGCGTTTACCAACTGTGAAAAGCTCCAGCGCCATGTGAGATTTTTATATGCCAAGGGGAACCTTTACAAGACTTATAACGGAAATCTGTTATTCCACGGATGCGTTCCTTTAAACGAGGACGGCTCTTTAAGGGAAGTGGAAATTGAAGGAAAGAAATATAAGGGCAAGGCTCTCTATGACATACTTGAGAGATGGCTCAGGAAAGGCTATTATGCGATAGATGCCGGAGAAAAAGAAAAAGGTCAGGACCTTTTGTGGTATACATGGATTAACGGTAATTCCCCTGTTTTCGGCAAGAGTAAAATGACGACATTTGAGAGGTATTTTATAGAAGACAAATCTACGCATAAAGAGCCGAAGGACCCGTACTATACATGGTACGACAAGGAAGAGACCGTAAAGATGATTCTCGAAGAATTCGGTCTCGACGGCGAAAAGGGACACATTATAAACGGACACATCCCTGTGGCTTCCAAAAAGGGAGAATCCCCGGTGAAATGCGGAGGCAGACTCCTTGTTATTGACGGAGGATTCTCAAAGGCATACCAGCCTACCACCGGAATAGCCGGATACACTCTTATATATAATTCATACGGCTTCCTTTTGGCGGCTCATGAACCGTTTAAGTCAGTAGAACTTGCGGTAAAAGAAGGACTGGATATTCATTCTGATACCGTTCTTGTTGAAAATGTTGAAAAGAGACAGACGGTGGCCGATACCGATGACGGAAAGGATATCAAACAAAGTATTGATGAGCTTGAAGCCCTGCTTGCGGCATACCGCTCAGGTAAAATTGTAGAAAAGTAATAAGAAAATGCCCGAAAACAACAAAATTTTCGGGCATTTTTATAATTGACACATAGGGCAATATTAATTAAAATAATGAGAAATACATTTTTAAAGAGTAACTACATAAAGAAAGAGAGGAAAAAGTAGAATGGCTAAGATAATTGGCGATGGAATTACATTCGATGATGTACTGCTTGTACCGGGATATTCGGAGGTGACACCGAATATGGTAGACCTGACAACACAGCTTACAAAGAAAATCAAGCTTAATATTCCGATGCTTTCAGCCGGTATGGATACCGTAACTGAGCACAGAATGGCAATAGCGATGGCGCGTCAGGGTGGTATCGGTATTATTCATAAGAACATGTCAATCGAGGCTCAGGCTGAGGAGGTTGACAAGGTTAAGCGTTCAGAGCACGGAGTTATCACAGACCCATTCTATTTATCCCAGGAACATACACTTAAAGATGCTGATGAACTCATGGCTAAATTCCGTATTTCAGGCGTGCCGATTACGGAAGGACATAAGCTTGTCGGTATTATTACAAACCGTGACCTTAAATTCGAAGAAGATTTTTCAAAGAAGATAAAAGAGTGCATGACATCAGAAGGCCTCGTGACCGGGCCGGAAGGCATATCTCTTGATGAGGCAAAGAAAATACTTGCCAAAAACCGCATCGAAAAGCTTCCGCTTGTTGATAAGAAGGGAAATCTTAAGGGACTTATTACAATAAAGGATATTGAAAAACAGATTAAGTATCCTAACTCTGCAAAGGATGAAAAGGGCAGACTTTTATGCGGAGCCGGAGTAGGCTTTACAGCCAATATGATGGAAAGAATAGAGGCGCTTGTAAAGGCTCAGGTAGATGTTATTGTACTTGATTCGGCGCACGGCCATTCGGCAAATGTTATAAAAGCCGTTAAGGAGATTAAAAATGCATATCCTGATCTTCAGGTTATTGCCGGAAATGTAGCTACAGGAGAAGGATGCAAGGCTCTGATTGATGCCGGAGCAGACTGCGTAAAGGTTGGTATAGGACCGGGTTCAATCTGTACAACAAGAGTTGTGGCAGGTATCGGTGTGCCTCAGGTATCGGCTATTATGGACTGCTACGAGGCTGCCAGAAATTCCGGCATCCCGATTATCGCAGACGGTGGTATCAAGTATTCGGGCGATATGACAAAGGCACTTGCCGCAGGAGCTTCCACCTGTATGATGGGTTCCATGTTTGCAGGATGCGACGAGGCACCGGGTGAGTTTGAACTCTTCCAGGGAAGAAAATACAAGGTATATCGCGGAATGGGCTCAATTGCAGCCATGGAAAACGGCTCAAAAGACCGTTATTTTCAGGAGGATGCAAGAAAGCTTGTGCCGGAAGGCGTAGAAGGACGAGTTGCATATAAGGGTACGGTAGAAGATACGGTATTCCAGCTTGTCGGTGGTATCCGTGCAGGTATGGGATACTGCGGAGCACCTACACTTAAGGACCTTAGAGAAGTAGGCAGGTTTGTTAAGATTTCCGCTGCTTCTTTAAAGGAATCGCATCCGCATGATATACATATTACAAAAGAGGCACCGAACTACAGTCTTGACCAGTAATAATTATGAAGTTTACAAATTTGTTTCCGGGAGATTATGAGCTGTCGGCTTATGATATTCCTTACGAAAAATTATACAGAGACGGATTTAAGGGTATTATCTATGATATAGATAATACCCTTGTGGCGCATGGGGCACCTGCCGATGATAGGGCTAAAAAGCATTTTGAGTATCTTGGGCAGATGGGGTATGTGTGCTGCCTGCTTTCCAATAATGACGAGCCGAGAGTTAAATCATTTGCAGATGATGTCGGAGCAGAGTATATTTATAAGGCGGGAAAACCTAAAAAAAGAGGATATCTGAAAGCAATGGAACTTATGGGGACAGACCTTTCCAATACCGTATTTATCGGTGACCAGATATTTACGGATATCTGGGGAGCCAACAGATGCGGTATGAAAAACATAATGGTAAGAAGGCTGTATCCGAGGGAAGAAATCCAGATTATTCTGAAAAGGATACCGGAATTTTTTGTGCTTTTATTATACAGGTTTGTAAACAAAGAAAGATGAATTATATGAAAGATATACTTGAAAAAAAAGCAGTTGACGCCATACTCGTAACGGATGAGTACAATTTCCGTTACCTTAGCGGCTTCGGTGGAGAAGGAATACTGTTTATACTAAAAGATGAAAAACATCTTATAACGGACTCCCGTTATACCCTTGATGCTAAAGAAAAGGCCACAAAGCGCGGCTTTAAGGTATGGGAGTATACAAGAGATAATACGATAAACGACATACTTACTCAGATAATGGCATCGCATGGAGTTAAAAATGTGGGCTTTGAGGATATGAATATATCGTACAGAGAGTACAAAAAGTATACTGAAGCGTTTAAAAACATCACATTTAAAGAACTCGGAGATGAACTTGAAACTCTGAGAATGGTTAAATCGGATGAAGAACTCAAACTGCTTGAGATGGCTGAGCATATAGGAGATATGGCTTTTAATGACATACTGCCTTTCATAAAGCCGGGCATAAGCGAACTTTCACTTGCGGCGGAGATAGAATATGCCATGAAAAAGCGCGGTGCACAAGGACTCTCGTTTGACACCATAGTGGCGGCCGGAGAGGGTAGCGCGAGTCCGCATCATGTGCCGACAGACTACATCCTTAAGGAAGGCGATTTCGTCACCATGGATTTCGGGTGCAGGTACAAGGGATACTGCTCGGATATGACAAGGACAGTGGTAATAGGCAAGGCGAGCGAAAAACAAAAAGAGGTCTATAATACGGTATTAAAAGCCCAGCAATGCGCATTAGACGAGCTTAGGGCAGGAAAGACCGGAGAGAGTATTGACAGGGTAGCCCGTGATATTATTTCTAAGGCCGGATACGGCAAATACTTCGGACACGGACTCGGGCACAGCGTGGGGCTTTTCATCCACGAAGAGCCGAGACTTTCGCCGGCAGAAAAAAGGACACTTAAAAGCGGTAACATAGTGACTGTAGAGCCGGGAATATACATAGAAGGATTCGGTGGAGTCAGGATAGAAGATATGGTCGCGGTAACTGAAGACGGTTATAGAAACTTTGCATCTTCTCCCAAACAGCTCATAGAAATTCCACTTTAAATACAGCATCATAAGGAAAACTACGGAAAGGAAAAACAATGAAAATAGCAATAGGAAACGATCATGCGGCAACAGATCTTAAAAACGAAATAATGGAGTATCTGACACAGAAAGGTCATGAGGTGATTAATTTCGGAACAGATACAAAGGAAAGCTGCCATTATCCGATTTACGGAGAAAAGGTGGCCAGAGCCGTGGCAGCAGGAGAAGCTGACTGCGGAGTACTTATCTGTGGCACGGGAGTGGGCATATCGATAGCAGCAAACAAGGTAAAAGGTATAAGAGCCGCGGTTTGCTCGGAGCCCGTTACGGCCCGGCTTGTTAAAGAGCATAACAATGCAAATATTATAGCATTCGGAGCCCGTATTGTCGGAGCCGAAACCGCCAGGGCCATAGTAGATGCCTATCTTTCGGCAGAATTTGCCGGTGGCCGTCATCAAAGCAGGATTGATATGATTTCTGCTTTGGAAAAATAGCTCCCCCTATTCTTTTACGGCTACAAGAAGGAGCCTGCCGTCTTCCTGGGTGTACTCACAGGTGGAAAGGACGAGGATGTAGTCGCCGTAGGTCAGGGTTTCACCTGTTTCGTATAGGCGACCGTCCTCTACAAAGGCTCTTATGGCTGCAAATTCTTCGGGAGTAGAATATCCGAAGGTCTGATAATATCTGAATCCCGTTTCACTTTCGGAGAGGATATGGGTTTTTATTACTGCGATAATCTTATAGTCTGCAGTCTCGTATCTCGTTGAAAATGTTATGGTATCATGAGATGCATAGTAGGTTTCGTCTTCGTATTTTGACAGACCTCCAAAGATATTGCCGCTTTTCATGTTGTGGCCGTAGAGCACGAGAAAATTGTCGAGGGGATAAAACATCGCATCGGGGTCGGCAAATACCGAGCCTTCAAGAGACTCCTCACCGGCATAATCGTGGTCTAAATAGTATTCGGGATCGGGAGACTGCATGACGGGGTAGTCGATTACCGTATCATCTATGGTGAGCCAACCGTACATGGAAGGGTATTCTTCCACAAGAGTCTGCATAAATTCAAGCATATCGGGCAGCCCTTCTGCGTTTAGCCTTTCATTATTGAAGGCTTCGACAAGGGCCTGCTCCTTTTTTATATCCTCGAGAGAATTTTTTGTATGGAACTTCACATAGCATCCTATGCTGAAAGAGGCAATGGCCGCAATGATAAACAGGTACATAAAAACTGCGCTCGGATAGTGGTGCTTTTTCGTTTTTGGGGTAGAGGGGGCCGCGTCGGGTTGGGCCGGCTGCTTTTCTATGTGATTATCTGTTGTGAAATCAGGTTTCTGGTATAAATGCTCCATTCCCTCAGGAGCTTTTTTGGTCTTCAATTCTGCCTGCTCGCTTTCTGAAAAATTATTCTTAATTTATTCTTATATATTGTATCATATATTTGTCATTGAGAAAAATTTATTGTATAATCATAAAAGGAAAATTTTACAGGGGGACCTATGAAAAAAATCAGAAAAATTTCGACATTTTTACTTTTGTTATTAATAATAATTGCGGCTCTGCCGCTGGAGGCAAGGGCTGACGGAACGGCAGCGTTTTATTCATACTGCGATGCCGATGCTCTTTCCGGAGGAGATACCATTTCCGTTGTTGTGGCGGTAGACAATAATGTTCCTCTCGGAAGTGTTGACATTGTGCTTGACTATGATACTACGGAGCTTTCGTATTCATCCGCTTCTCTCGGAGCTGCGGCGTCTGCGGGCACTCTGGCCGTATCTGACGAAGACGGAGAAGTTACCCTTTCAATTACCGATAATACAAGTACTTCGGACGGTACGGTTGTTATAGTTAATTTCACGGCACTCGGAGATCTTGATTCTTTGCCGGTCACCTTAAGCGTAAACAATCTTTACGACCAGGATGGTGCGGCCTACACCGATTACACGGTGGACGCTGATGTGGAGATGACAAGTGATGAATTTGACAGCAGTTCGTCGAGCTCGTCGAGTTCGTCGGGCAGCTCATCGTCGGGGTCAAACTCGTCGAGCAGCTCAACGGGCTCAAATTCATCCGGTTCATCGGGCTCAAGCTCATCAAGCAGTTCAACGGGGTCAGGAACGTCCGGTTCATCGTCGGGAACATCCGGGACGAGCGGCTCTTCATCTGATAAGGCTTACAAGACAGGAGCCGGCTTCGGTAATGATGTGTATTTTGTTTTTGCCGGAGTCTGCATTGCAGTAGCTATTGCATGCTTTGTATATAATAAGATTAAAACAAGAGGATAGTAATGGATCGAAATTATGTGGTTGACGGATTTGTCTTCCATAACCGTGGTGATGCAGAAAGGGCTCAAAAAGAATATGACGGAGCCTCTTATCTAAGGGAGAAAACGCTGCATGAGCATGACCCTGAAAAACTCCTTCAGATTTACAATAAAATAATTGACCAGAAGATGTTCGAAACGCCAATCGGCATTTGTTATCTTAAAGAACTTCAGGATAGAATAAGGGAAGCTCCATATATAATGGAGGATGCGATTATGCCGCTTGAGGGCAGGCCGCCGGGAATGGTGCCTCCTGAAAACAAAGATAACAAAGATACGCAGACACCAAGAGACAGAAAAAAAGAAGAAAAGCAGCTTAAACATGTGGCCGGGGAAGTGTCGTGGAAATTTGCCGTTTCACTTGCCGCCAATGTTATTATGCTTGTGATTGTGGTGGGGATGTTTATTCTTGCTTCCACAATGGACAGTCCTACCATACTGAATTACGAAAATAAGATTATAAATAAATACGAGGCCTGGGAACAGGAACTTACCGAAAGGGAACAGGCCGTAAAAGAAGCCGAGGACAGCCTTGGCATCAGGGAGCAGAGTTATAAAGGAGAATAAAAATGGACAGAAAGATACTTGTGGCAGATGATGAGGCAAGAATGAGGAAGCTGGTAAAGGATTTTCTTGTTAAAGAGGACTTTACGGTGCTTGAGGCAGGAGACGGAGAAGAGGCTCTGGATATATTTTTCTCCGAAAAAAATATAGGACTTGTTATCCTTGATGTTATGATGCCGCGTCTGGACGGATGGAAGGTATGTAAGGAGATAAGGGAGTATTCCAAGGTTCCGATTATTATGCTTACGGCAAAGGACACCGAAGCAGATGAGCTGCAGAGCTTTGAACTCGGAGTGGATGAGTTTATAGCAAAGCCCTTCTCACCGAAAATCCTTGTGGCAAGAGTGCAGGCTCTTTTAAGAAGAGCTTCTGCCGGAAGCGGAGATGAGCTGATATCTGTTGGAGGAATTGTTGTAGACAAGATTGCTCATGATGTACAGGTGGACGGAGAGAGCATTGAACTTTCATTTAAAGAGTTTGAACTGCTTTCGTATTTCATGGAAAACCAGGGTATCGCCCTTTCGAGGGAAAAGATACTGAATGCGGTATGGAACTATGACTATTTCGGAGACGCGAGAACCATAGATACTCATGTAAAAAAACTTCGTGCCAAAATGGGCGACAAGGGCTCATATATCAAAACCATCTGGGGCATGGGGTATAAATTCAGCGTAGACGGTGATAAATAGGAATGAAGCTCAGAGCAAAGGTTACGATTACATTTGTCGCACTTTTGATGTGCGTGGTAGTGGCTATGATGCTGGCGGTGGGAATCTTTTTGCCAAAGGTATACAGCTACTCCAAAAAGCAGACCATAAAAGAAGCCTATACCATTGTAAATGCGGCTTCGGCAGAAGAAACCTTAGAGGACGAGGATTTTGCACTTCAGTTTGAATCCCTCGGAGATAAAAACGCTATGTCCATGCTGGTAATGGATTCTGACGGTACGGTTATCTTATCCACAGGTGCCGAAGGAGAACTTCTGGTACAGCTCTTCAGGGAGGTGCTCTTTGGCAAGAGCGCCGCGGCAGAGATACTTGAAGAGGCTGAAGACGGCAGCTATGCCATAGAAAAATATGTGGACTCACGGATGAACAGTGACTATATAGTGCTGTTCGGAAATCTTTCGGGCGGCGAAATGGTAATGATGAGGCTGGCTCTGCAGTCTATTACGGAAAGCGCAAGGATATCGGCAAGGTTTATGCTGCTTATCGGTATTATAGCGGGAATAGTCGGAACGGTGGTTATATTTTTTATCACAAAGAGTATTACCGAGCCTGTCATAAGACTGACTGCCATATCCGAAAAAATGACTGAGCTTGATTTTAACGCAAGATACGAGGTAAGAGGCAGGGGCAGAAATGAGATAGATGAGCTCGGAGAGAACATGAACGAGCTTTCCGGAGTATTAAAACAAACCATTTCAGACCTTAAAACAGCCAATAATGAGATGAAACTCGACCTCGACAGAAAAGAACAGATAAATGAAATGAGGACGGATTTCCTTTCCAATGTATCCCACGAACTTAAAAC
>CAJOOU010000050.1 GCA_905236735.1 uncultured Eubacterium sp.
ATAAATGCGTGAAATCCCGATTTAGTGAAAAGTTACTATGCGCAATAAAGAAAACCAGATATATTACAAAGAAAGCTTGCTTTTGACTGTAATATATCTGGTTTTCTTGGAACAGCGTAAGCTGTTCTAAGACTATGAGCAAGTAGCGCGAAGCGCGGATTGCGAATAGTCTGCGCATAGTAACGCAAAACATGAGCAAGTAGCGTAAGGCGCGGATTGCGAATAGTCTGCGCATAGTAACACCATGAGCAAGTCTACCTAAACCTCTTAAAAAGCGTATCGAAGTATTCCGGCATGGGCGCGGCGACTTCAATATATTCTCCGGATCTGGGATGGTTGAATCCGATTACCCCGGCGTGCAGGGCCTGACCTTTAAGATGATACGGATTTTTTCCGGAGCCATAGACGCTGTCACCTAAAAGCGGATGATTTAAAGATGCCATATGAACCCTGATCTGATGAGTTCTACCGGTTTCAAGTTTAAACTCTATAAAGGTACTTACGCCGCTTTTAAATCTTTCGATAACCTTATAATGTGTTATTGCAGACCTTCCGCCTTTTACATTTACCGCCATCTTTTTCCTGTCTGTGGGATGACGCCCTATGGTGGTTTCGATTCTGCCTTTGTCATCTTTTACATTGCCGGCAACAAACCCGTAATATATGCGGTTTACGGTATGGTTTTTTATCTGTTCGGCAATAATATTATGGGAAAAATCATTTTTACAGACTATTAATGAGCCGGTAGTATCCATATCTATTCTGTGGACTATACCGGGGCGGATTTTGCCGTTTATTCCGGACAAATCATCCTTACAGTGATACATTATTGCATTTACAAGGGTGCCGTTTAAATGTCCGGGTGCAGGATGTACAACCATGCCTTTTGGTTTGTTTACAACAAGAATATCCTCATCCTCGTAAAGTATATCGAGAGGAATATTTTCTGCGACAATCTCAATTTCTTCATCTTTGGGGATGGTTACACTTATTTCATCACCAACAGAGACCCTGTAGCTTGCTTTTTCAGGGTTACCATTTACGGATACATCATTATTCTTCAATAATTTTTGAAAAAAATTGCGTGATTTATCCGGATAAGCATAAGAAAGATACTTATCCAGTCTTAAATTATCAAATTCCGGCTCTACGGTATATTCATAAAGATTATTCATTAGAACCTCGGAAAACCTCCTTGAAATCAGCATCCTTATATACAAAAATCACTAAAACACATAAAAGCACTGCAGCAAGGCTGACATAAATATCCGCTACATTAAAAACAGGAAAATTAATAGGTTTAAAGTAAATAAAGTCAACCACATATCCGTGTCTTATTCTGTCAATGAAATTACCGATTGCACCTGAAATAAGCAAAACTAGAGCTATACGCATTCCAAAAAATTTATATTCAGCGCTTGAATAAGCGAGCTTAATATAAAAGAAACAGCATAACCCTACAATAAGTACCGTAATAATCAAAAAGAATATCCTGCCTCCTTCAAGCAGTGAAAATGCGGCTCCGGTATTTTCAAGATAATAAAATTCCAAAACATTATCTATCAAAACAAAGGCATCAGCGTCTTTTAAGTTTGCAACGGCAAAAATCTTTGTAATCTGGTCGATTGCAACAAGTACAATAATATTTATCAGAGCAATAAACATTTTTCCTATAGTTTTTTTCATCAATAATTTCCCTTCTGTATTACTTAAGAACAGTAAGCAGAGCTTCCTCTATCTCGTTATCTGTAACTGTTTTGTCAACTATGGCATTACCCACTTCCTGCAAAAGAATGAATTTAAGAGAGCCCTTATCCATCTTTTTGTCGGATTTCATTGTCTGGATGACATTAATTGCGTTAAATCCGTCAGGAGTAATCTCCGTTGGCAGATTGTATTCTGTTAAAATTTCCTTAAGCTGTTTATAATCTTCCTTTGTAATATTTCCTCTTTTATATGAAATATATGCCGCTACGCACATACCTAAAGCTACACATTCACCGTGTAATAGCGAAAAATTCATAAGTTTTTCGATGGCATGTCCGCCGGTATGACCGAAATTTAAAAGAGCTCTCTCTCCTTTTTCGGTCGGATCGTTTTCAACTACTGCCCTCTTTATATTGCAGTTTGCAAAAATAATTTCTCCGAGTACATCCTCGTCACACTTTAAGATACTTTCCTTGCATTCATATAGTCTTTTAAGCAATGCTTTATCTTTGATATAGCCGTGTTTGATAACCTCACCCATACCGCCGCACAGCTCCCGTTTGGGAAGTGATTTAAGAAGCGAAAAATTCATATAAACAAGCCTGGGCATATGGAAGGCACCGACCATATTTTTGTAGGATTTGAAATCAACTCCTGTTTTGCCTCCGATACTTGAATCCGACATCGATATTAAAGTAGTAGGTATCTGAATAAAATCAACGCCTCTTAAGTATGTGGCTGCTGCAAATCCTGTCATATCACCGGTAACGCCGCCACCTAAGGCAATAAGAATATCTCTTCTTTCAAATTTATTGATAATAAGGGATTCGTATATTTCGTTAATGGACGAGAGATTTTTATTCTCCTCTCCGGCCTCAAATGTATAGCAAAAGAGGTTGGGAAAAGAATTGATCAGCGAATTTTTAAGCTCCTCAAGATAAAGAGGAGCCACATTCGTGTCCGTTACTATCATTATTTTTACGGAACTGTCATAAGAAAGAGCCGAAAGTTCATCACTTAAAGCATCAAAAGAATTATTAAAACAAATATCGTAAATTATCTGTCCGTCTTTTTTTACATGTAATCTGTCCTGCATAACGGGCCTCTTATATATCTATGTGCAGACTTCCTTCAAGTCCGCCCAAAAGTTCCTGAAAATCCCCTGATATATCGACGCTTGGCGGAGTAATTATAAAAATATAATTGGATATCTTTTGAAGATTACCGCTGATTGCAAAACATGAACCTGATGTGAAATCAATGATTCTCTGAGCAATATCGAGATTGAGTCCTTCCATATTGAGTACTACCGTACGGCCGTTTAGAAGTGTCTCTGTTATTTCCCTTGCGTCTTCAATGGAATTCGGCTTAATTACACAAACCTCCATATTATCGTCCCCCTGTCCTTTTTTACTTCCCCTCATCGGCATAATTTTCGGTGTGGTTTTGGGTACCTTTGCAGACCTTGTATCATCTTCTTTCTTTTTAAATACAGAGCGCTTTTCCTCTGTATATTCTTCTTCTATATCATCATCATATTCTTCATAATCATCATCCGGATTAAGGTTCATAACATTTAAAAATTTGTCTATTACACTCATTTTTTTCTCCTTATACAGTGTAGTTTCGTTCACCGAAAATACCGGTGCCGACACGAACAAATGTAGCGCCTTCTTCGATGGCAACCTCATAATCCCCGGTCATTCCCATAGAAAGCACACTCATAGATACATTATCAATGTTTTCCTTTGCTATGTCAATGGATAAATCCCGTATGGCTCTAAAATATTTGCGGTTATCTTCGGGATTGGTTACATAGGGAGCGATTGTCATAAGCCCTTTTATATTTATGTGCGGGAGTTTTGCAACCTCCCTGACAAGATCAGTGACTTCGTCTTTGTAAAGGCCGAACTTACTCTCTTCTTCGGCCATATTTACTTCAATCAGAATATCTGCATTAACCCCCTTTTTTTCGGCCTGTCTGCTTATTTCTTCAGCCAGATGGTACGAATCCACGGAATGTATAAGGCAAACCTTATCAACTATATATTTTACCTTGTTTGTCTGAAGGTGGCCTATCATATGCCATTTTATATCATCGGGAAGGACAGGGAATTTATCCCTTATTTCCTGGACCTTGTTTTCTCCGAAATCCCTTGCACCGGCAGAATATGCTTCTTCGAGCATAGGTACCGGTTTGGTTTTGCTTACGGCAATAAGAGTAACTTCTTCCGGACTGCGCCCGGATCTTATGCAGGCATTTTTTACATTTTCAAGTATTTTTGAATAATTTTCCTTTATCATGATAACCTCCGTATCAGTTAACTTTCAGTCTCGAGAAGCTGCGTCATCTGAGTATATAAATCAGAGTGTGAGGCTGCATTAAGAACAACCGAAATATATCTTTTGCCGCTTGCGCTTTCACTTAGAAGTACCAGACAGCTTCCGGCGGCACTTGTTGTACCTGTTTTTCCGCCGAGTACGGTAACTCCGTCAGGTGCGCTGTAAGAACCGGAAAGATATCCGTTTGTTGTCGTCCACTGCGCATTTACAGCACTGCCGCTTGCATCGGTATATTCAGCCGTATAGGAATCAGCGGTAATTATGGTATAAAAATCCTCGTTTTCCAGAGCATTTTTAAATATCATATATAAATCATATGCCGAGGTATAATGTTCTTCATTGGTAAGGCCGTTTGGATTTACAAAATGCGAAAGCGTAGCGCCCGTATAGTTTGCTTTTTCATTCATAAGCTCGGCAAAAGCATCCACAGAGCCGGAGGTATATTCGGCAAGGGCAATGGCCGCTTCGTTACCGGAACGCAAAATAAGCCCGTAAAGAGCATCTCTTACGCTAACTGTATCTCCTGCATTAAATCCACAGACAGATGAGCCGTATTCCAAATCAAGGGCATTTTCGCTGATTGTAAAGGTATCATCGAGGTTGTCGCAGGTTTCTACAACTATGGATGCCGTAAGAATTTTGGTTGTGCTTGCCGGATACAGCTGCTCATAACAGTTTTTTGAAAAATTTACCGTATTGTCATCAAGGCAGACAATGAGTGCAGCTTCGGAAAGTGAATCATCAACGGCTGTATTGTATATATTGTCTTCAATCACAGCAAGATCCGAGGAAAATGCTTGAGCAAAGCCTAAATACGCGTTTTCACCGAGACCAAAGGACGAAGATGTATTTAAAACATCATATTCATTTTTAAGATTACTGCCGCACCCGCCAAGAAAGATACAAAAAAAAGCCGACAGTATTATTAATCTTTTACTTATACATTTCACGCCACTCTAAGTCTCCTCTGTCCAAAGATTTGATTAACAGCTCCGCAGTTGCCAGACTTGAGGCAAACGGAATATTATGTATATCACAGGATCTCATTATTATATCTACATCGGGTTCACTGCTTCTGGGAGTCATAGGATCCCTCAGAAAAATAACCAAATCCATCTGATTGTGCTCTATCTGCGAGCCTATCTGTTCTATACCGCCAAGACTGCCGGCGTGGTATTTATGCACAGACAGGTTGGTAGCTTCTTCTATGAGCCTTCCTGTGGTTCCTGTTGCATACAGCTCATTTTTAGCAAGTATGTTTTTATATGCCACGCAGAAATTCTGCATGAGATTCTTTTTTGTTTCATGGGCAATAAATCCTATTCGCATATATGTCCCCCTTTCAGATTGTTATCTCCTCTTGTCCGATTGCAGCCCGATATTTAATACGAATCCTATTCCAATAAACATTGTTACAAGAGAGGTAAGTCCGTAGCTGACAAAAGGAAGCGGAAGTCCGGTATTGGGCAAAAGTCCGGTTACAACGCAGATGTTAACAAAACTCTGTATTCCGATAAGACAGCCCATTCCGTAGCAAATAAGCTGTCCCTGCAGGTTACGGGCACTTGTGCCTATTAAAATACATTCAATGGCAATGATAAAAAGCAGCCCTATGATAATGCAACATCCGACAAAACCAAGTTCCTCTCCGGTTACGGCAAATATAAAATCGGTCTGGGGCTCGGATATAAAGTTACCGTTTTTCAGAGAATTAATATTGTTGTTAAACAGCCCCTTTCCCAGCAGTCTTCCGCTGCCGACAGCAGTAATGGAATTAAGCTGCTGATAGGCACTTTGAGGATAATCCTCCGGATGAAGCCACGACACAATTCTCAGCCACTGATAGTAGGAAATAATAGTCTGGTTATCCTGGATTATCGCATGGAAAAGCACGGCAAACGCAGGTATCCCGACAGCAAGAATAGGCACAATAATTTTGTATGAAAGTCCCACAAGATACAAAAGCAGGGCACATACCAGAAAAAGCACTATACTTGTAGAAAGGTCGGGCTGTTTTAAAATAAGCAGTATAGGTAAAAATATAAGCACAACAGTGGTGATGAATCCTTTTGGAGTATTCAGTTTTTCCCTGTAACGGTTTAAATACTCCGCCAGAAAGAGTATCATCAGTATTTTTACAAGTTCCGACGGTTGGAATTTAATAAATCCAAGGTCAACCCATCTTGTAGCACCACCAACATCGTCTCCAAAGATGAAAATCAGACCTAGAAGCACAAGAGCCAAGCCGTAAATAAACCAGAAAAAACTGAGGACATAGTTATAGTCCACAAGGGAAACCACAGTCATGGCTATAAGCCCGAGAATTAGACCTACTATCTGTTTGTTTCTGTAGGCTTCGTTTGCGCTGGAAATAATCATAATTCCCATTACGGAGATTGCAAGAGTAAAAACAATCAGGGAAAAATGATAATTTACCAGTCTGTATTTTCTTGTAATGTTTTCGCTAATTTCAAGTCGCATTATATACCTCGATAACTTAATCAGTAACCGTTGATGAACCGCCGGAATCCTGAATTGATTCAGAAATAGATTCAAGGTCGTCAAGGTTAAAGAAGTATTCAATAATATGTGATGTCGCTTCTGCTGCATTGCCCGAAGAATATCCGTAAGGTATTCGTGTGGCAATGGCAACAGTAGGAGAATCATACGGAGCATAGCAGACAAAGAGAGCGTGGTTGGCTCTGGTCTTTTTCTCCTGCGCCGTACCGGTTTTTCCGGCCACTTCTATATCAATATCATCAAAGCTGTCAAGATTATCAACAACCATTTTCATGCCGGAATGTATGGCATTCCATGTGGAATCCGAAACGCTGTCAAGCTCGTTATAAACCTCTGATTCAAACTGCGAAAGTATATTTCCGTCAGAGTCCGTAACCTTTGATATAAGCGACAGATTATAGCAAATGCCGCTGTTTGCGACAGTTGCTATATATCTGGCAATCTGAGAGGTTGTATAGTTGTTTGTACCCTGCCCTATTGCACTTCGTACAGCATCCGAATCAGATATTTCAGGTTCCGATTCGGGGATTTCAATACCGGTTGTTGTATTAAGTCCGTACATCTCGGCGTATTTTTCGAGAATCTCAAGACCTGTATCGTCATCATAACTGCCTTCGGATGTTGCCATCCTGTATCCGCATTCATAGAAGAAATAGTTACATGAGTCTCTGATGGCCTGGGATACATTAATACTGCCGTGGGTGCTTGACGGATAAATCCAGCACTTAGGACTTAGGGCTACCTTATCAAAAACGCCAAGGTCTGTTATCTTCTCTCCGGCCGTTATCAGTCCTTCGGTAAGGGCCGCAGTTGCCGTAAGCGGTTTAAAGGTAGAACCCGGAGCCGTCTTTTGCTGCGTTGCATAGTTTAAAAGCGGATATGAAAGGTCGTTGGTAAGTGAAGCATAATATGTCGCATCAACCGAATTTGCGAGTTTGTTATTGTCATATCCGGGATATGTTACGCAGGCAAGCACTTCTCCCGAATTCGGATCAACTATTACGCTCGATGCATTACACGGGTCAAGGGCAAGCTGTGCCGGAGTAATTTCCAGGTTTTTAATTTTTGATTTAATAAAATCATAGGCAGATATGCTGCCTGATTTGAGATTTGCAGCCTCGGAGCCGGAGTCTTCAAGTACTCCCTGTTCATACAGGATGAGGCAAACCTGTTTTCCGCTCAAATCTCCGTCCGATATCATATACTGATAAATGAGTTTATGGAAGTCCGTGTCGGTAAGCATCTCATCCTTGATATAGTCTATAAGGGCGTTGTAAAGTTCTGACATATCGGCATATTTTTCATCAAGTGTAACCTGGGTTGTGTCTATATTGTTGCAAGAAATAAGATACTCAAGGTATTCCTTTAATGAGCACTCTCCGTCTTTCCACGCTGTATATTCATCACTTGATGTATCAATAGCGCTTTTATCAACTATTGATTCGTCATAGAGATAAGACATAATATAGTTCTCATAGTCCTTCATCTCATCTGTCAGGTCGTTATATATTGTCGCATCAGAAGAAGAAAGCTGTTTGCTTAGTTTGTTTATGACGGTTTCTTCGCGTGTAAGGTATTTTTTATATACCGCTTTTTCCGTATCACCCGCATCATCATCGGCAAATGCCTCTATATCTATGACGCTGTTATTTATAAGGGCAAAATATACATCGGTAATCGGGATGATAATATCACTTGATGAACTGACATTTGATGAGTTAAACGAGCTGACATTCTTTATTTTTGAATAAAGAATACTTGCGAGCTCCTGTTCAAGCAAATCATAAACCGCAATCTGAAGATCCATATCAATTGTAAGATATACATCATTTCCGGCCTGTGAATCCGTAACCGATGCAATGTCTACAACAGTGCCGACATTATCAACATAAAGCTCCATGCTTCCCTTTACACCCTGGAGCGTTGTTTCCATATATTCTTCTATACCGCTCTTTCCGACCATATCGGTTAGCGAGTAGTCATCTCTTTCCTCAGAAAGTTCTTCGTATTCTTCGTCGGATATAGTGCCTGTATATCCGATAATATGAGCAAAGTATTTACTGTTGTTATATACTCTGACGGTACTTTCGTTAATCTCAACTCCGGCAATATCATCGGAGTTTTCTTCTATCATAGCCACCGTTTCTTCACTGACATTGGATGCCACTGTGGTTTCTATATATTTCTGATACGCATTTGTCGACATGGCATACCGCACATTGAGGATTTTAAGAGCATCCTCGTCGGAATAAAAAGTAACTGAGGACTCATCCTTTATGGTGTAGCTGTCTTTGTACGAAGTCAGGTAAATGGTATATTTGTCACAGAGATATTTAAAAAGCTGCTCGGCTGTTGCCGTAGCCTCATCATATCCGAGTTTTGAGTTGTATCCGAGATCGTCTATTTTCGACTCACCGTATACATCTGCCTTAAAACGGCTGAGAGTCGTACCGCTTACCGTATAATCTATATTTCCTTCGTCATCAAATTCAAGGTAGAGTGATGTTTCGAGCTCATCCCCGCATTTTTCAACTATTTTAATGATTTCGTAGACCTTTGAATTCATTACACTGTCTGTGGTATATTCTCCGGTATCTTCAAAATCCACATCATAGGAAAGCTCGTCATAGGCGAGCAGGTTTCCATTGCGGTCGTAAATGCTTCCTCTCGTGGCAGCTATACTTTTTTCTTTTAAGATACTCATTGTGTAATCTTCAAGATACTCCGTGCCGTGAAGTATCTGGAGATAATATATTCTGCAGACAAGTATCAGGCAAAATAAAATGAGTACCGTTGTTACAATGGCTATACGGGAATGTCTGTATTTGTCCCATATGCCTGAAATTATTCTAAACAAATTTTCTCGCGCTCCTGTTAGCTCTTTTGGTTAGTTTATTGTCTATAACAAGTATTAACGGAAACAATAGCAACATAACAAGAAGTGTATAAACGGCTTCCGGTGCAATAACATGCAGAAAATACTTTCCGAATCCCACATCTCCTCTCATAAAGAAAAATGTAAGATATACTAAAATATTGTAGAATATATCAGCTATACCAAATATAATAATCGGCATTCTTATGTTGTCCGGGAAAAATCCCTTATTCATAAATCCGCTTATATATCCTGCAAGCATATATAAAATCGCATAATATCCTATGGCGAAACCAAAGAATGCATCTACAATAAGTCCGCACACAATTCCTATAACAATACCGTGGTTTTTTCCGTGCATAATACCATATGCACAGGTAAGGCCAAGCATCAGATTTGGTGTCACATCAAACAGGTTAATCATCGGAAAAACACTTATCTGCAGCAAGGCAAATATAAAAACCAAAAATGCCATATATAATTTATGAGCCATTTATTCTCCCTCTGTCACTTCACTGTCTTCTTTAAGATCAAGGATAACAAGCACCTCCTGCAGATGTTCGAAATCCACGCATGGCGTAATTGTACCCGACTTGGTAAGCTCATTTGCGTCAAGTGAGATATCGTTTATATATCCTATGAGCAGCCCCGGAAGATACTTGTCACTGATAAATGATGTTGTAATCGCTGCACCTGCAGTTACTTCATCATCAGAATCCCTCAGGTTTGAAAAGCTGATAACATTGTTTTCGGTCATCGAGTTAAGCGAGCCTTTTACAATGAGATTATCAGATGTATTTACAACCATGGCACTGACAGATGAGGTATCGTCAATAATTGACCTTACTGTTGCGTTATGCAATCCTACCTTTGTGACTATGCCTACAAGACCGCTGCCGGCTATTACATTCATATTTACGCTGATACCGTCTGCCGACCCTTTGTTAATGGTAAAGCTGTTAAACCAGTTGCCCGAATCTTTACCTGTGACATAAGCTCCGATTTTTTCGTAATCGGAATACTCGTTATCAAGCTCGTAAAGTTCCTTTAAGGTATCGAGTTCGTAAACCTTAAGTACAAGCTCGTTATTTTCTATGGTGAGCTCATCTACCTGAGCCTGAAGAGCCTCATTTTCTTCAATAAGCTTCTGTTTGGAAGTAAAGTTTTCGGTAAAATCGAAAAGCCCGGATCCGACCCTGTTGATTCCTTTTTGGAAAGGAGTGAAAACAACATCGGCAACCACCGAAAACGGCATGCTGGCCGTGTTAAAAGCCGTAGTTGTCACAATGAGCACAAGGCAGATGCAAATAGCAAAAAAAACAATATATCCGCTTGATATTCTCTGTTTGTTTTTCTTTTTTTTCTTCATCATGATATCCTACCTGTTTTAATGCTTTGAGGCTTTTCCACCCATTGTATATGCAAGGCTGTTAAGCTCGCGGTCGGATGCAATTTTTTCAAGTCCTATTGCAACATTTTCTATAGGTGTGTTGCTGAGTTTTACCTCGAGTTCTGTTTCTCTTGAAAAAAGTACATCTATGTTTTTTATCTGTGAAACGCCACCGGTAAGGTAGATACCGTTTTCGATAATATCGCTTGTAAGTTCCGGCGGGGTTCTCTCAAGGATAAATTTGAGCGATTCGCAGATGGAAACAAGGTTGTCCTTAATAGCATTATAAACAAGCTCTGAACTGATTTCTATTGTAGTCGGAAATCCTGTAATCATATTTCGTCCCACAACCTTCATTGAAGCTTCTTCAATATCTGTTGCGTACCCGATTTCCGAAAGAAGCTTTCCTGCTGTCTTTACGCCTATGAGAAGGCTGTGCTCTTTTTTTACTGCAGCAATAATATTTTCGCACATTTTATTGCCGCCTACTTTAATGAGCTGACTTAAAACAATACCGCCGAGAGACAGAACCGATACCTCTGTTGTGTCCGCTCCAAGATCCACAACAAACATTCCCGTAGCCGTATTGATCGGAAGATCGAGTCCTATAGCTGCAGCTATGGGCTTTTCACAGACCATAATGCTGCCGAACTTTATTTTGCTGCTTGATACCAGGTCAAAGTACGCTCTTTTTTCCACTTCTGTAATGTCTGTAGGTACGGCTATAAGTATATTGGCTCCTTTGAGTTTGTTACTGAAATACTTTGTGAGGAGGTTCACCATTATCTCCCTCATATTCTTATAGTCGGCGATTACACCGTCTTTTATCGGAAATGTAACCGTAATATTATCAGGAACTTTCTCATACATATCATATGCATCATCTCCGAAAGAATATAATTTAACCTCGTTTTCGAGAGCGATTACATTTTTTTCGCAGTATATTTGTTTATTTGGTGCCGCACAAATCTTGACATTTGTAGTACCTAAATCAATTCCGAGTATTGTGCCTTTCATAAGGACTCCTTCCGTATAATTGCTTAATTTTCGGTGGGTAAAGCATCTACCCAACTAAATTATTTTACCACAATATTTAAAGTTTAGCCACTCCGCTCTCAATTATCTTTTGGAGAGACATCATTATACCCAGTTTAGCGTGGGGATAGGTCAGTCCGCCCTGAAAATAAACAGCATAAGGAGGGGCAATAGGTCCGTCGGCGCTAAGTTCAATCGACGAGCCCTGAACAAAGGCTCCGGCTGCCATTATAACCTTGCTGTCGTATCCCGGCATATCCCATGGTTCAGGAACAACATGTCCGTCTACAGGGGCGGCTGCCTGGATGCCCCTGCAAAAAGCTTCAACTCCCTCTCTTGTACCGAAGGTAACTGCCTGGATAATATCCGCTCTTTTTTCACTACCGCCGGGAACAACGCTAAAACCGAGATTTTCATATATATTTGCAGCAAGAATAGCACCTTTCAAGGCCGATGCCGTAACTACGGGAGAAAGGAAAAGTCCCTGATAGAAACTTCTCATTACTCCTAGAGAAGCGCCCACTTCCTTACCGAGTCCCGGAGATGTGAGTCTGTATGCGGCATTTTCAACGCATTCTTTTGTCCCACATATATAACCGCCTATGGGAGCAAGTCCGCCGCCGGGGTTTTTAATAAGAGAGCCCACTATCATATCCGCGCCTTTTTCCGAAGGCTCTTTAAGCTGTACGAATTCGCCGTAGCAGTTGTCAACCATAACAATGACTTCGGGCTTTATTTTTTTAACAAAGTTTATAAGCTCACCTATCTTTTCAACAGTAAAAGAAGGCCTTGTCTGATAGCCCTTAGAACGCTGTATTGTTATAAGTTTTGTTTTTTTGTTAATGGATTTGGCTATGTTCTCATAATCAAAACTTCCGTCCGGCAAAAGGTCGGTCTGTCTGTAGGTAATGCCGTATTCGGCAAGAGAGCCTTTTGAAGGGCGGATGCCTATTACTTCTTCCAAGGTATCATAAGGCTTACCCGCCGGTGAATAAAGCTCATCTCCCGGTCTTAAATTTGACATAAGTGCAAGCGCAAGCGCATGGGTGCCGCAGGTAATCTGAGGTCTGACAAGGGCGCTTTCGGTTTTAAATACATCCGCATAAACCTTTTCCAGAGTATCCCTTCCGAAATCATCATATCCATATCCCGAGCTTTGTCCGAAGCATTCGGCGCTTACCTTGTTATCCTGCATTGCCTTTATTACCTTAAGCTGGTTGATTTCGGCAACCTTATCTATATCATTAAATCTGTTTTTTAGTTTTTCTTCGATGTTTACGGCATAATCGTATACTTTGGAACTTATGCCGAACCCTTCATAAATTTCTTTCATTTTATTCCTTTCGTTTCAAGTATATCTGTTATATGTTTAAGTATTTTATCGTCATCCCTGTCAAAATCAGCCTTGTTTATAAAAACAGCCTCATCTTCCCTTCTGAACCATGTAAGCTGTCTTTTGGCAAAATGCCTTGTATTTTTTTTGATTTCATCTATAGCATCTTCTTTAGTTATTTCTCCGCTAAGATAAGAATATATCTCCTTATATCCGATTCCCTGCATACTGTTATATTCGCGCAAAACACCCATTTCCTTAAGTTTTAAAACCTCGTCAACAAGGCCGTTTTCCACCATAATATCAACTCTTTTTTCTATCCTTTTATACAGCTCATCTCTTTCGTCCGTGATAACAAAATAGGCGAGATTGTATGGACTGTTACGGGTTTTTTGCGCTTCGTTGTGCTCGGATATTCTGCTTCCGTTTTTATGATAAAACTCTATGGCTCTTATGACTCTTTTTACATTGTTTTCGTGTATCTGACGGGACGCGGCGGGATCTATTTCGCACAGCCTTTCCCAGAGAGATTTGTTGCCGTGCGTTTTAGCGTACTTTTCAAGTTCTTTTCTCAGGGAAAAATCCGCATCCTCTCCTTCAAATTCAACATCTTTTGTAACGGTCTGTATATAAAATGCCGTACCTCCGACAATAACAGGTATCTGACCGTTGGCATAGATTTCTTCCATGGCATCTTTGGCCATTTTCTGAAAGGTAAAAGCGTCAAACGGCTCATCGGGCATAAGCTCATCTACCAGATAATGCTTAACACCCTGCATCTCATCCGGCATAATTTTGGCAGAACCAATGTCCAGATATTTATATACCTGAATTGAGTCGGCACTTATAACAGCCCCGTTTATTTTCTTTGCAAGCTTTATCGACAAATCTGTTTTTCCGGCAGCGGTAGGACCGGTTAATACTATCAGCGGTTTCATACAATTATCCTTTTTAAATACTGAGATTAAACAATGCGCTTAAACATCTTTTCTATTTCCCCGACACTTAAAGAAATCATGGTTGGACGACCGTGCGGGCAGTGATACGGGGCCTTAGCGTTAAAAAGTTCTTTCAAAAGTTCCTCCGCTTCCGCAAAAGAAAGTCTGTCGTGACCTTTAACGCTCGCCTTGCAGGCTGCGGTTGCTATCTTATGCAAAAACATATCTGGCTCCGGCTCTATTCTCACGGAACCGGAGAATTCATCAACAAGCGAATGAAAGAATTCTTTTTCGTTCATTCCGTAAAGGTCTGTAGGTACCGAAGATAAAGAATACTCCTTTCCGCCGAAATAATCAATCTCAAATCCGTACATTTCAAAAAGTGATTTAAAGCTTGTTACCAGCTCCTCCTCTTCGGGACTTAAGGTTATTATTATAGGCGGCATAATTCTTTGTGATGAAAAGGTTTTGCTTTGGAAGCGTTTTACAAATCTCTCATAATTTACCTTTTCATGAGCGGCATGCTGGTCGACAATATACATTTTTTTGTTGTATTCCATAATCCAATAGGTGTCAAAGACCTGGCCTATCAGTTTAAAGTAATGCTTTTCGGTTTCTTTTGTTATAAAGCTTTCCTGTACAAATTCGGCAGCTTTGGGTCTTTCTTTTGGCGAAACATCCCAGGCGTTGTTTTTGGTATTGGTTATCTCGGGAGATGTTACCGGCGCAGCCTCCGTTATGTGCAGGGGCTCTTTAATGACAGTATGATCTTCGGCCGCACTTTGAGTCATTTCCTTAACTTTTTCCAAAAGAGTGTTTTCAAAAGGCTCTGCTGCAAACTTTTCCGGAGGGGTTTGGGGTAAAAGTTCCGGAGGAGCCTGTTTAACATCGGTTTGGAATTTTTCTTTTTTATCAAGAGGAATTTCCGGTATGAAACTCTTTGGCGCGAGAGTTTCTTCTATTGCCTCTCTTATAAAATCATAAACTCCTCTTTCATCATTAAATCTGACTTCAGCCTTGGCGGGATGTACATTTACATCCAGACTGCGGGATTCTATTTCTATAAAAAACAGGGTAAACGGAAACTGGTGCTGCATCATATAATGCTTGTAGCCGTCCTCTATGGCCTTGTTTATGGTTTTATCCTTTACGAATCTGCCATTTACATAGTAGTTTTCGTAATTTCTGTTTCCACGGGATATCACCGGCTTGCCTATATATCCCCTTATGCTTAACCCTTCTTTAACCTTGTTTATCTCTACAATATTTCTGACTATGTCCATGCCGTAAATCTGATAAAGCACATCTGTCAAAGAACCGTTACCCGAGGTTTGGAGCTTTATGTTACCATTAATTTTATAACTGAAAGATATTTCCGGATGAGAAAGAGCCATATGCTCAATCAGCGATGAAATATAACTCCCTTCGGTCTGAGGTGTCTTTAAAAATTTCTGCCTTGCAGGTGTGTTAAAAAATATATCTTTGATAATTATTGTTGTTCCGTCAGGTATCCCGACACTGTCAAAAGCCTTTTCCGCTCCGCCCTCTATTACATATCTTGTGCCGACCATGTCAGCCTTTGGCTTGGTTAAAAGTTCAACCCTTGCTATTGCCGAGATACTTGAAAGAGCTTCACCTCTAAAGCCGAGCGAAGTTATTGTTTCAAGGTCGCTTATTGTACGGATTTTACTTGTGGCATGCCGCAAGAATGCCTTTCTTACTTCGTCTTTTTCAATGCCGCAACCATTGTCCGTAATACGCAAAAATGAAATGCCTCCGTCTTTTATTTCCACCGAGATTGCGGTGGCTTTGGCATCGATGGCATTTTCAATCAGCTCTTTGGCTACCGAAGAAGGGCGTTCAACCACTTCTCCGGCTGCAATTTTATCTATTGTGTTTTTATCCAGTAAAAAAATCATTTTATCGGCTCCTGAAGTTCATACAAAATATTTATGGCTTCAATCGGGGTAATCTTGTCAAGCTTTAGGTTTTTAAGCCTGTCTATTACCGCAAATTCATTTAAAGAAAGAGTACTTTCGCTGCCGGCGGCCGGTTTATCATCCTCATCATATGATGCAAAATCCGCCTCAGTTATTTCTGCGGCACTTCCTGTATCTTTATCCGACACTATCGCCGAAAGAACTTCCTTGGCTCTTTTAAGCACAGGAGACGGTACACCGGCAAGTCTTGCAACTTCTATACCGTAGCTTCTGTCGGCACCTCCCGGTATTATCTTTCTCAAAAATATAATGCTCTCTCCGCTCTCTTTTACCGCTATAGAATAGTTTTTTACATTATCAAGTCTATCTTCAAGGGCAATCAGCTCATGGTAATGAGTGGCAAAGAGAGTCTTTGACCTCAGTTTTGTGCTGATGTATTCAGCGACAGCCCAGGCTATGGAAAGTCCGTCGTAGGTACTGGTACCCCTTCCTATTTCATCGAGGATAACAAGGCTTTTGTCTGTAGCGTTTCTGAGTATATTCGAAACCTCGTTCATCTCAAGCATAAATGTGCTTTGTCCGCTCGAAAGGTCATCCGAGGCGCCGACCCTTGTAAATATCCTGTCTACTATGCCTATCTTTGCTTCGGCGGCGGGGACAAATGAGCCTATCTGACCCATTAGCACAATTAAAGCAGTCTGTCTCATATAGGTTGACTTACCCGCCATATTGGGTCCCGTAATAAGAAGGAGCCTTTCATCATCCGAACTTAATAATGTATTGTTTTCAACAAATAATTCATTGTCCAAAGTAAGCTCAACTACAGGATGCCTTCCGGCTACTATGTTTATTTCATCATCTTCCGTAATCTGTGGTCTTACATACCTGTTTTTCTCCGCAACATGAGCAAGAGAAAGGATAACATCAAGTTTGGCTATGGCTTTTGCTGTTTTTTGTATTCTGACGACCTCGGATGCTATAGAATCCCTTATCATGCAGAAGGTATCATACTCGAGTCCGGTAAGCTTTTCTTCCGAACCGAGAATCTTATCCTCTATGGTCTTAAGTTCATCTGTAATATATCTTTCTGCGCCCGTCAGGGTCTGTTTTCGTATGAAATAATCAGGTACCATTGACAGATACGAATTGGTGACCTCAAGATAATATCCGAATACCTTGTTGTATTTGATTCTGAGATTTTTGATACCGGTTTTTTCTTTTTCGTCTTCTTCTATTTTGGCAAGCCATTTTTTTCCGTCAACAGAAGCGCTTCTGTATTCATCGATTGCCTCTGAGAACCCTTCTTTAATTATGCCGCCGTCTCTTAATGTTATTGGAGGCTCATCAATAATGGACTCGTCAATCAGCCTGCTGATATCGCTTAATGGGTCGAGCTCATTTTCGATTTCTTTAATAAGCTCATCGTCATAGTTTTTCAATAGCTCTTTAATGGCGGGAAGATATTCAAGTGATGATTTAAAAGCAATCAAATCTCTTGGATTGGCATTCTGGTATGCTATTCTTCCGATGAGTCTCTCGAGGTCATATACGGGATTTAAGTATTCTCTTATTTCTTCCCTGCCTATGATATCGTTAAAAAAGCATTCTACCGCAGAAAGTCTTTTGTTTATTTCCTCAGCGGAAATAAGTGGCTGCTCAATATAGCTCCTTAAAAGTCTCGAGCCCATTGCAGTACGGGTTTTGTCGAGTACCCATAATAAAGAGCCAATCTTCCTTTTCTCGCGCATGGTTTCCGTGAGTTCTAAGTTACGGCGAGTGAAAGAATCCAGAAACATAAAAGAACCCGTCTCATAAGCGGATATCCCCGTAATATGTTTTAAATCGTTTTTCTGGGTTTCGGTCAGATAACTCATCAAAGCGCCGGCAGCTATCATGCCGGTGTGATAGTCTTCAAGTCCGAGACCCTTTAACGAAGCCGTATTGAAATGCCTTATAAGGGCATCTTTGGCATTTGTTTTTCCGAAATACCACTTCGCCCCTTCGCTTACAGGAATACCGAGCCTTGACCTTAAATCGTTTATTTCCCGCTCATGAGTGAGAATAAGCTCTGAAACTATTATTTCAGACGGTGAGTATTTGTTAATTTCATCAAGCACCTTGCCGAAACTTCCGAGCTCGGTAAGGCCGAAATATCCTGTGGACACATCACTTACAGCAAGCCCAAATGAGTCTTTTTCCTCATAAAGACATATTATGTAATTGTTTTTTGTCTCGTCAAGCGCACTGCCATTTAGATTGGTTCCGGGAGTAACCACCCTTATAACTTCTCTTTTTACAATACCCTTGGCCTGCTTGGGGTCTTCCACCTGCTCACAGATGGCCACCTTATAACCTTTTTCGACAAGTTTATTCAGATACCCTTCCGCCGCATGAAACGGTACACCGCACATTGGAGCCCTCTCTTCCATACCGCAGCTTTTACCGGTAAGTGTAAGTTCAAGTTCTTTTGAGACAATTTTTGCATCATCAAAAAACATCTCGTAAAAATCTCCGAGCCTGTAGAATAAGATACAGTCCTTATATTCCTCCTTCGTTTTGAGGTATTGTTTCATCATTGGTGTATATTCAGCCATAATTCTCTCTTCCTTTAAGGTCGGAATCTGTTTGCAATAGCCTGCGCCGTTTTAATTCCGTCCATTGCTGCCGAAGTAATGCCTCCGGCGTAACCGGCTCCTTCTCCGCATGGATAAATCCATTTTTTTGAAGCCGTAAAATTTTCATCTCTTTCAATTCTGACAGGTGATGATGTCCTGCTTTCTATAGCGGAAAGTATTGCGTCATCTCTGTTAAATCCGTCTATTATCTTTCCGAAATGCTCCATCCCTTCTATAAAAGCCTTGCCAAGCTCATCTGGTAAAATACCTCTAAGGTTCGCAAACTGTGCGTGGCCTTTAATCTCGGATTCATACCTTCCGTAGGAGGCGGATATAACCGAGTTTTTAAAATCACCGTAGAGCTGCTGCGGAATATTTCCGCCTCCGGCCCTGTAAGCCAGTTCTTCAAGCTTTCTTTGGAAAAGGATTCCGTTTAGAGGCTCTTTTCCTCCAAAATCGTCAGGAGTTACGGTGATAATAATAGCGCTGTTTGCATTTTTACCATCCCTGGCCGAATAACTCATTCCGTTAATCGCTGTTCGTCCTTCTTCGGACGAAGCGTTTACCACATAGCCTCCCGGACACATGCAAAAAGAGTAAACCCCTCTGCCGCTTGTCGTTTTTGCCGTAAGCTTGTAGGTGGCAACAGGAAGATTTGCTATGCTGTTTTCTCCGTAAGCAGCCTTGTTTATCATATCCTGCGGATGCTCCACCCTAAAGCCTACCGCAAAGGGTTTGGCGCTTATTTTCAGTCCGGTTTTGTAAAGATACTCAATCGTATCTCTCGCGCTGTGTCCTATGGCAAGAATTAGTGCATCGGTTTTTAAATAATCTCCGTTATCAAAATATACATAGTTTCCGTCAGGTTTTTCCTCAAATGAAGAAAACCGGGTATTAAACCTTATTTCACCGCCGCAGCTTAAAATAGAGTTTCTTATGTTTTTTATTATAACCGATAAAACATCCGTACCCAGATGCGGTTTGGCATCATAGAGAATACTTTCGTCTGCTCCGAATCTTACAAATTCCTTTAAAACCCTTGTCATAATACCGTTTTTATCTTTAACAAGGGTGTTTAATTTGCCGTCAGAAAAAGTTCCGGCTCCTCCTTCTCCAAACTGCGCATTCGACTCAGGATTAAGTTTTTTGCCCGACCAGAAGTTTTCGAGGGTTTTCTTTCTGTCGTCAATACTTTCTCCGCGTTCTATTATTATTGGTTTATAACCGGCCTCAGCAAGAAAAAGTCCGCAAAAAAGCCCTGCCGGTCCGCTTCCGATTATAACAGGTCTTTCTTTTATCCGGTGCGAAGCGTTTATTTCAAAACAGAATTCTTTGGTATCCGATATTTTTACATCACCTGATTTTTTATGTTTTTTTAGTATCTCCGACTCTTTTTTGCACCCGGCATCAAAGGAATATACATAATGGATATCGTCTTTTTTTCTTGCGTCAAGAGAGCGCCTTTTAATATTCAGGGTGATAATATCCTCTGGCTTAATTTTAAGTTTGCGGGCAACAAGTTCACGGAGCCTGTTTTCGTCTGCCGATATATTTGCTTTTACATTATTTACCCTTAACACATCTTCCTCCCGAAGCGCTTTGCGCGGCAACAGCTGCGCTTGACCACGCCCATTGCAGGTTGTAACCTCCGCATTTGCCGTCAACATCAATAATTTCTCCGGCAAAATAAATATCCTCCGCCAGAAGCGATGACATAGTAAACGGATTAATCTCCGATATATCCACTCCTCCGGCTGTAACCTGAGCCTTTTCATAGCCCAGAGGTTCTTTTATTGTGCAGCGGAACCGCTTAATTGTTTTTACAAGTTTATCCATCTCATCCGGCGACAGATCTCCAAAATTTTTATCCTCCAAAATCCCTGCAAGCTTTAGAAAAAGCTTACCAAGCTTTCGGTTAAAAAGTCCGGATATTGCATCGACGCTTTTTCTTTTCGGACAGTTTTTGGCCAAAAATAAAAGAATGTCTTTGAGTTTTTCCTCACTTTGCCCCGGATAAAAATCAATATAAACCTCCGGCTTTTTACCCTCACAAATAGCAAGAGAAGCATATCGGGAAATCTGGAAAGTCACAATACCCGATATCCCGTATGAAGTAAGCTGCAATTGGCCTTCATCTGATGCAATAAGCTTTTCTCCGACATATAAATCCATCCTGCAATCTGCTCTTACCCCCGCAACATCTTTAAAAAAACCTTCAAAACAAACCAAGGGGCAAAGAGCCGGATGAGAAGGAGTCATATTGTGTCCGAGATCTTTGATGAGAAAATATCCGCATCCGTCACTGCCGGATAAGGCATATGACAATCCGCCGAGAGCAAATATCACCTTTTGAGCGGAAAAATCACCTTTTTTGGTTTTGAGAAGCCATCTGCCGTCTGCTTTTTCCATACTTTTTACGAAAATATCGCAAATAAGGTCCGCTCCGTTTTCCTTAAGGGTGAAAAGCAGTGCATCAAGCACACTGTCGGCTCTGTCACTTTGGGGATATACATAACCGTTCTTTTCGTATGTCATAATACCCGTTTTCCGGAAAAATTCCAAGGTGTCCCTTTGAGAAAATTCCTTAAGTACTGTTTTTACAAACTCATCATCTTTGGAATGATAATTCGATATATCCTGATTTGTGTTGGTCAGATTGCATCTGCCGTTTCCTGTAACAAGCAGTTTTTTTCCGGGCGAGCGCATATGTTCAAGTACGGCTGTTTTTTTACCGTTTCTGCTGCATATAACTCCGGCGCAAAGCCCGGACGCACCTGCGCCCAAAATCACAATGTCATAATAATTAATCAAAGTAAATGCACCTTTTTAAATATCCTTACAAGACTTTCACCTTTAGGGAAATTTTTAAGTTCCGCTTCCGAAAGTCCGCCTATTTTTACCAGTGTAACGGCGTATATTACCGCACCGAATATGATGGAAAGCATAGTGCTTACCGCATTAATATTGCAAAGCATCATAAAAAATCTGTACAGCGCAAATACACACACTCCCATAACAACAGATGCTATAAGAGGCATAAGATAGGTGTATCTGTACTCCTGCACATAACCTGAATATGCGTGAATGGAAATTGAGTTCAGTACACACATAATCAGGGCAAAGATGGCATTTGCTATAACTACGGCAAAAACGCCTATCTTAAACACAAACATAATGGCAACAAGGGCAATTATGTGTAAAACAAGGGCCGTAAGCGCATTTTTTACAGGCGCCGACATCTTATCTATACCCTGAAGCACCGCGTTTGAAACCGTTGATATCGAATAAAATATAACGGATATTGCGCCAACTTGTATCATAAGAGCGCTGAGCGCTCTCGTATCTCCAAAAAGCAAAGTAAGTATAGGACCTGCAAGCACAGCCAGACCAATAGTACAAGGAAAGGCTATAATCATAACAAAGCGAAGGGCTGAGTATATTTTTGAATGTACAACTTCCTTGTCTTTTTGTGCCAGCGCCGATGTTATGCTCGGAACGCATGAAGCCGCTATGGCAGAGGAAATGGCTATAGGCACATTGATAAGCACCTTGTATTTTCCGGTAAATATTCCCCACCATGTGGAAATATCGCTCTCAGAATAATTCTGGAAAAGCGCAAGGTTTTTAAATATACCCTGGTCGATAATTGAGCTGATATTGTATACGGTTGTGCTGAGCAAAACCGGGACTATGGTAAATATCAAAACCGCAAAAATACTACTGTAGCTCTCCACTCTTTTCTTTGATGTAAATGAGCGCTTTGATACAAATCCCTTTCTGAACAGCAGAAAGACACCTGTTAAAAACAAAAGCGAGACAAATGCACCTGCTGTTGTACCGAGAGTGCCTCCTGCAGCACCGTAGCTTTCCGAAAATTCCTTTTCGTTTCCTACAACTTTTCCAATCCTGAGTCCGTAGTTAAAAAGTACATAGGCTGCGCCCACGCTCACAACCGCGTTAACTATCTGCTCAACAATCTGTGAAAGCGCGCTTGGTACCATGGTTCCCATACCTTGAAAAAATCCTCTTATTACCCCCATTACGGCGACAATAAGAAGAGTCGGACCAAGTATTTTAAGCGCCAGATAACTCTGTGGCGTGGCGAGCAGATTGGTAAAAAATCCGGCTCCGAACCAGACAATTGCAAAAGCCGCTCCTCCGGTTACAATAGCAAAGATTAAAGCTCCCTTAAAAATTCTGTATGCATTTTTTCTTTCGCCTCTTGACATCCTTGCAGCTACAAGCTTTGAGACCGCAAGCGGAAGGCTGTATGAGGAAATAAGGAGCAGAATATTATACACATCATAAGCACTGCTGTAATAGTTATTTCCGTCATCTCCTATTATGTTTGTCAGGGGTACCCTGTAAATGAGACCGATTATCCTGCTGATTATAGAAGCTATGGCAAGTATTGAACCCTGCAGCAGAAAATCGTTTTTTGTTTTTTTCTTATTTATACTATCCATAATTATCTTGTTATATTTAAAGCTCCGAGAACTTCCTCCTGCCTTTTGGTCATTATTTCCTCTTCCTGCGGATTCATATGGTCGTGCCCGAATAAATGCATCATGCTGTGAGCAATCAAAAATGCATATTCCCTTTTAACAGAGTGGCCGAACTGCTTTGCCTGGCTTATTACCTTTGGTATGCATAAAACTATATCACCGAGCACAAGTTCCCCGGTATCGGGATTAAAGTTTTCTGTCCCTGTTTCATCATCCAAATCAAAGCATTCCGGCTCCTCATACTCAAGCATCGGAAAAGACAAAACATCGGTGGATGAGTCTATGTTTCTGTAGGTATTGTTAATCTCCCTTATGGTTTCCTCATCGGTAAGTGTAAGGTTTACCTCTGTTTCATACGGACAGCCTGCTATATCCGCTGCCTTTTCTATGACCGACTTTGCCAGCTTATATTCATCGAAATCAAAGTTGTAATCATATTCTTTTTCAAAATTTACTGTCATATTCTTTACCGACCTTAACCAGTATTTCCCTTAGCTTTATAAACTGATTCATTGATGTTCCGCTCTCGTCCATAACACCGCTTCTTGAAAGCTCGTTGGTGTACTGGTGCATAAAGATTTCGTAATCTCCTATAGGTCTTCCTTCTCTTCTGTTTTTATCAAGTTCTCCAAAAACATTATCTGTAATATAGGCAATGAAGCTTTCTCTTGTGGACGGCTTTTTATATACAGCGCCTATTTCATAAAGATTATGTATGACCTTCGCGGGGAATTTATATTCCAGAGCTATCTTAACAGCACTTTTATAGCTGCCGTCACCTCCGTCATAATCGCCTATATGATAATACAGTCCCGTGCACTCTGCAATCCTCTCATCTGCCCCTGTCTCCTTTGCCATAAAAGAGCACACCCTTGAAACATAAAGGCAGTGATTGTAATAATCCCTGTCAAACTCACGCATAAGTTTTTGCAGTTCAAAATTTTTATCGGTAACCTTATCTATTTTCCGGCTTTCTTCTCCGAGAACAAATTTATTGTACAGCCGGATAAAAATCAAAAGCAGCAGGCACTGACAAAAGGCTGACGAAAGTGAATAGGTGAAAAACAGATAGTCAAAGCAACCGTTTTTCAGATAATACATTAAAACGCCCAGACCTGTGCAGACAGCGACTATGGTAATACAGTATTTATATAGTCTGACCTTTGTATCTGATTTAAGCCCGGAGGCTATCATAGCACCTATAAGGGACATGAAACACATATAAAGTATCAAAAGCGTATCTGCTGCTGAAATTACCGAATAAATAAGCGAAAAACAAAGGCTGATGGATATGCCTATATAAGGCTCAAACATTATTGCGCCGATAACACTGCACAAAAGCACCGGTTCTGTAAATTCCGGAAAAATGCAGCACGAAAGCATTATTACCATGGATGAAACAATAACGGTAAAAAGAGAACGGAAATCCCTGTATATACTCTCGTACATATCATGCCTGCGTTTTTCAAACATAAATGTGTATGTAATCATAAGAAAACATACCACGCTCATGAAAATATATCCATAAAATTCTCTGGTTTCAGGCCCAATCTTCCTGAATAAAAGAAAGAAAAGGTCATAAAACAAAAACGCTGCACCGCTAAAAACAAGGCATAACGGTTTGGTATCCGGGATTAGAGATTTATCTGTCATCTTTGTCTGCCCCTGCCCTTTTCTTTTTTGTTTTCATTTGCCTCGTATGCCTTCACTATTTTCTGCACAAGAGGATGTCTGACAACATCTTTGCTGGTTAGCTTGCATATTCCGATTTCGTCTATACCTCTGAGTATCCTTAGAGAATCCTCGAGTCCGCTTTTGGCGTCCGGTGCAAGGTCTTTCTGGGTAATATCTCCGGTCACCACCACCTTTGAGCCAAACCCTATTCTGGTTAAAAACATCTTCATTTGTGCCGGCGTCGTATTTTGCGCCTCATCAAGAATAATATAGGCATTATCCAAAGTTCTTCCTCTCATATATGCCAGAGGTGCCACCTCAATCAGGCCTTTTTCGGAGTTTTTAATAAAGCTTTCCGCTCCCATTATCTGATAAAGCGCATCATATAAAGGTCTTAAATAAGGATCTACCTTGCTTTGCAAATCTCCGGGCAAAAATCCCAGCTTCTCTCCGGCCTCTATGGCAGGTCTGGTCATTATTATCCTGCCGACCTCATCGTTTTTAAAGGCTGTAATAGCCATAGCCATTGCGAGGTAGGTCTTACCGGTGCCCGCAGGTCCTATGCCAAAGGTAATCATTTTTTCCTTCATTGTTTTTACATAGTTTTGCTGTCCGAAAGTTTTGGCCTGTACCGGCTTGCCTGCAGTAGTATGACAGATGATGTCTTTGTCAATGTCGCTGACGCTCAGAGGGCTTTTTTCCATTGCAAGAGATATGGCATAATTTATTTTATGCTCTGTTATATCCTCTCCGCCTCTTAACACATCAATAAGCTGCATTATAACAGAAACAGCCGAAGATACATTCGCGCTGTTTCCCATAACCTTTAAATTGCCGTCTCTATAAACCAGAGTAACCCCAAAGGTCCTTTCTATCTTTTTTATATTGGTATCGAAACTGCCGCATAAGCTGCCGAAATACTCTCCCGGCACGGTAAGTGTCTGTTCGTTTATTTCCATAGGAAAATAAAGTCCTCCTAAAACAACATATCATTCAGCCCCATAAGCCTCTATTATTTTAACATTATTGTTTTAAAAATAAAAGAGCGAGAAATGGTATTGACAATGTTTAAAAATAATGTTAAATTTACTTGAAAATAAATCCGACAGATTTACTCGGAATTAAAATTACAGTTTCTATAAATTGGAATGAAAGGAATAAATTAATGAAAATTTCAACAAAGGGAAGATACGGACTAAGAGCCATTCTTGATGTTGCACAAAACAGTGACCAGTCACATACGGTAAGTGTACAGAGTATATCAGATAGGCAGGATATTTCCGAAAGCTACCTTGAACAGCTTGTAAGACTATTAAAAAACGCCGGGCTGATAAAAAGTGTCAGAGGCGCCGGAGGAGGCTATATGCTAGCCAGATCAGCAGACGATATTTCCGTAGGTGATGTTTTAAGAGCCTGCGAAGGAAATATAGAGGTGGTCTCATGCACGGCTACAGATAGCGGAGAAAAATGCTCCAGAGCAGAAAAATGTGTTACCAGGATAGTCTGGGATTCCGTTAATAAGGCAATTGAAGATGCGGTAAATTCGATTTCAATCGGAAAACTCATTGAAGACAGTATTTCAATTGAAGAAAAGCCGGATGATAAATCCGTATGTATAAATTAACAAACGAAAGGAAAACAAAAATGCAGTTACTTACAATCAATAATTTATGTGTGGAAGCAGATGATAAAAAAATACTCAATAATGTCTGTCTAAACATCGGCAGCGGTGAAATTCATGTAATCATGGGTCCTAACGGCGCCGGTAAGTCAACCCTCGGCAATGCTCTTATGGGAAATCCATCATACAAAATCACAAATGGAAGCATCGTGTTTGACGGAAAAGACATTACAAATGAAACGGCAGATAAAAGAGCTAATGCAGGAATATTTATGTCCTTCCAAAGCCCTCTCGAAGTACCGGGCATAAGTCTTGAAAGCTTTATAAGAAACGCTCTCAGGATAAAAACCGGCAAGCCCGTAAAACTGATGCAGTTTACAAAGCAGATGAATGAAACAATGGAGCTGCTTGATATGGACCTTTCATACTCGGAAAGAGACTTAAATGTCGGATTTTCGGGAGGAGAAAAGAAAAAAGCAGAAATACTTCAGATGCTTATGCTCTCTCCCAAACTCTGTATTTTAGACGAAACAGATTCGGGCCTTGATGTTGATGCCGTTCGTGTGGTTTCCAAAGGTATTAATGAATACATTAAAAGAACCGGAGGCTCATTAATAATTGTTACTCATAATGCAAACATTCTCGAAAGCCTTAATGTAACCAAAGCTCATATCCTTGTCAAAGGACAGATTGTTAAAGACGGAGGCAATGAGCTTATAGACGACATTAATGAAAACGGTTTTGAAAAATATATTTCGGAGGCATAAAATGGGAACTTCTCTTTATGATTTTATAGATGATGAAAAAGATTTTTATAAGGTCGATGAGGGTCTTACCGAAGATATAGTAAAGAAAATCTCGGAAGAAAAAAACGACCCGCAGTGGATGACGGAATTTCGGTTAAAATCTCTCGCCATATACAACGACTATAAAATGCCCAAGTGGGGACCGCCGGTTGACGGGCTGAATATTGACAATATAGTCACCTATGTCCGTCCGAATACTCAAATGAAGGGTTCGTGGGACGAGGTACCGGATGATATAAAAAATACCTTTGACAAGCTCGGAATCCCAAAGGCAGAGCATGAATTCCTTGCCGGCGTCGGCGCACAGTATGATTCGGAACTTGTATATCACAATCTCCAGGATTCTGTAGCTAAAAAGGGCGTGGTCTATCTTGATATGGAGAGTGCTCTTTCGGGGGAATATGCAGATATGGTAAGGGAATATTTCATGAAACTTGTTCCGCCCACAGACCATAAATTTGCAGCCCTTCACGGCGCAGTATGGTCCGGAGGCTCCTTTGTTTATGTACCAAAGGGGGTAAAACTTGATATCCCGCTTCAGTCTTATTTCAGACTTAATGCCAAGGGGGCCGGACAGTTTGAGCACACACTTATAATAGTTGATGAAGATGCTGACCTTCACTTTATAGAGGGCTGCTCCGCTCCCAAATGGAATGTTGCAAACCTTCATGCCGGCTGCGTGGAACTATATGTAAAAAAAGGTGCAAGACTCAGATATTCAACCATAGAAAACTGGTCAAAGAATATGTATAACCTCAACACCAAAAGAGCTCTTGTTGAAGAAGGAGCAAGGATGGAATGGGTATCAGGCTCTTTCGGCTCTCATGTGTCCTATCTTTACCCCACCACAATACTTAAAGGAAAGGGAGCCGACTGCGAATACACAGGTATTACTTTTTCCGGTAACGGACAAAATCTTGATACCGGATGTCGTATGGTACATATAGGAGAAGAAACCACATCCCTTGTCACCTCAAAATCGCTTACAAAAGGCGGAGGCATAGGAACATTCAGAAGCGCTGTAGAGGTTATGCCAACAGCCAAAGGAGCAAAGTCATCGGTAGACTGCGAATCCCTTATGCTGGACAATATATCCCGCACGGACACCATCCCCGAGATAGATGTCAGAACCAACGGCTGTGATATAGGTCACGAGGCAAAGATAGGAAGTATTTCAGATGAAGCTGTTTTTTATCTGATGTCGAGAGGTATATCCGAAGATGAGGCAAGAGCAATGATTGTATCCGGATTTGCCAACCCCATCAGCAAGGAGCTGCCTTTGGAATATGCAGCCGAAATGAATAACCTTATTAAACTCGAAATGGAGGGCTCACTTTAATATGGATAAAAATACAATTACAATCAGTCATCTCCCCTCTCCCACCTGGGTCAGACTCGGTGTAAACGGTGATGAAATTGATGCGGATATTTTTAAAAAAGCTGCTGCGGGTAAAACAAATGCAAATGTCGCAGACAGAAAAATAATTTCACAAAAACAGGCGGATGAGCTCATATATTCCCATACCGGAGAAATTGTAAGAGAAAAATATGTAGCAGGAAAAAGCCCTATATATAACGAGCAGTATCTTGCCACGGGACTTGGCAAAGATTTTGAAAATGCTATAGGCGGGGCCTGTCCGGATATTGAACTTTATACCATAGAAAACGGGAAAAGCCACAGCTCTCCCATCATACTGACTGCGGATATTACAGATGATTTTACCGTATACAGACAGATTATACATGCCAAAAAAGGAGTATGTGCGACTGTTATACTTTTGTCCGAATCTCCCAAAACCGGAAAAGGTGCGGTTGAAACAAGGGTGATTTGCGAAGAAGGTTCATCTATAAGACTTATTAAAATAGGACTTTGGGGCGCCGAAACCGAAATCTACGATGATAACGGCGCCTATCTTGAAAAGGATTCTTCCTTTGTATTTTCGCAGCTTCTGCTGGGAGGGGGAAATGTCCACACCGGTCAGTATGCGGATTTAAGAGGTGATAATTCAAGGTTTGTAATAGGCAGCGGATACTTTATATCCGGCGAAAGCAAAACCGATATCAACTATATCGCCACACACAGAGGAAAAAACACCCACTCAAAAATATATTCGGGTGGCGCTTTAAAAGACAATGCGGTAAAAGTATTTAAAGGCACAATTGACTTTCGCGACGGTTCAGCGAATTCCGAGGGAGACGAGCAGGAAGATGTCCTTTTATTAAGTGAAAATGTTATAAACAAATCCGTGCCCGTTATTCTTTCCGAAGAAGAAACAGTAGACGGCAGACATGGAGCAACCATAGGAAATCTTTCGGAGGACATACTGTTTTATCTCGCCAGCCGCGGCATTGATAAAACCTCGGCCGAAATGCTTTTTACCCGGGGAAAACTTATGACAATAACAAAATCCATACCTGACAAAAGCATTAAAGAAAAAATCAGTACTTACATATTGGAGGCATTTGAAGCAAATGAATGATTTTAGAAAAGATTTTCCGATACTATCGGATGAAAAATACATATATTTCGATTCAGCAGCTACAAGCCAGCATCCCATACAGGTAATAGATGCTGTTTCCAACTATTATAAGACCATAAACGCCAATCCCCTGCGCGGACTTTACGAATGGAGCATAAAGGCCACAGATGCATATGAAAATGCAAGGGAGAAGGTTGCAGACTTTATCGGAGCTGAAAAATCTTCGGAAATAATATTTACCAGAAATGCATCGGAATCATTAAACCTCGTTGCCTACAGCTGGGGACTTGCTAATGTAAAAAAAGGCGATGAAATTGTCATCGCAATAAGCGAACACCACAGCAATATCCTGCCATGGCAGATGGTGGCCAAAAAGACAGGAGCAACCCTGGTTTATCTTGAATGTGATGAAAATGGAGTCTACTCCGAAGAAGAACTAAAAAAAATAAACGAAAAGACAAAGGTTCTGGCCATAGCCCAGGTTTCAAATGTTTTGGGCTGCCCTAAACCTATAAAAAAGCTTTCTTTACTGGCTCACAAATACGGTGCCGTAATTGTTGTGGACGGAGCACAGTCCGCCCCTCATATGCCTATAGATGTAAGGGATATGGATGCTGACTTTTTTGCCTTTTCCGGTCACAAGATGCTTGCGCCCATGGGCATTGGCGTATTATATGCAAAAGAGACTCTTTTAAATGATATGCCTCCGTTTCTTGTCGGAGGTGAAATGATAGAATATGTTACAAGGGAAGATGCCACATACGCTCCTCTCCCACATAAATTTGAGGCAGGTACGGTTAATGCCGGAGATGCCGTGGGACTTGCAGCTGCCATCGACTATATTAAAGATGTAGGCTTTGATTTTATAAAAGAAAGAGAAGAAACTCTTACTTCTTATCTTCTTTCTGAAATGAAAAAAATACCTCATCTTACAGTTTACGGCGATGATGACCCTTCAAACCACTGCGGTATAATAACCTTTAATCTCGACGGCTGCCACCCCCATGATGTCTCTTCCATACTCGACAGTGAACACATCTGTATAAGAGCCGGACATCACTGCGCACAGCCCCTGCTTAAACATATGGGGGTAAATGCCACCTGCCGCGCAAGTCTGTATTTTTACAATACAAAAGGTGAAGCCGAAAGGTTTATAAAAGCGCTTAAAAATGTCAGAAAGGAGCTTGGATATGGATCTTAAAACTATGTACAGGGAGATTGTAAACGAGCACAATCTTCATCCCACACATAAATTTGACCTCGATAATCCCACAAAGGTTTTAAGAGGAATAAACCCAAGCTGCGGTGATGATATCAATCTTCAGCTGGAAATAGAAAACGGAATAATAACAGACGGTTCTTACTCGGGAAGCGGATGTGCAATATCCCAGGCTTCTGCAGATATGATGCTTGACCTTATCATCGGCAAAACCACAGATGAAGCCGGGGATTTATGCGAAAAGTTTCTAAAGATGATAAAGGGTGAGGCAAGCTGTGAGGAAATAGACGAACTTGATGAAGCAGCTTCGCTTGCCGATATTTCGCATATGCCGGCCAGGGTTAAATGCGCACAGCTCGGATGGCGCACTCTGGAAGAAATGATAGATGATAAATAAAACACTAAAGGGGCTGTCGCACTAAGAAATTAGTGTGACAGCCCCTTTTACACTATTTTTATACCATTCCTGTTTATGCCGCCTTCCGGCAGCTATGAATTAATCACTGAATCTTGCCAGAAACTGTTTCGTACGCTCACATTTAGGATTATCAATGACATCTTTTGCAGTCCCCTGCTCAACAATATATCCGCCGTCCATAAATATAACCCTGTCGGATACATCTCTTGCAAATGCCATCTCGTGAGTAACTATAACCATAGTCATCTTTTCTTCGGCGAGCTGTTTTATAACTTTAAGGATTTCTCCGGTAAGTTCCGGATCGAGCGCACTTGTCGGCTCATCAAAAAACAAAATTTTAGGTCTCATGGCAAGTGCTCTGGCAATAGCCACTCTTTGCTGCTGACCGCCGGAAAGCTGACACGGATAATAATTTTCTCTTCCTGTAAGTCCCATCTTTTCTATAAGCTGTTTTGCGTGTTCACAGGCTTTATCGCGGCTTTCTTTATTTACCGTGATTGCAGCATCTGTAATATTTTTCATAACAGAATAATGCGGGAACAGGTTGAAATTCTGAAATACCAGAGAATAATACTGCATTATCTTTTTAAGCTGCGCCTTTGAGGCATAACTGCATTTGCCGTTTACATTTTTGGCAGCATAACTGCCTTCATATATAAGTTCTCCGTTATCCATTGTTTCAAGCAGAGTCGCACATCTTAACAAAGTGGATTTGCCTGAGCCCGACGAGCCAATTATTGATACCACTTCGCCTTCGTCAACATTTATCGATATGTCATGCAGCACCTCAAGAGCACCGAATGATTTTTTAACATGATTCATACTAAATAATGACATAATTAATTCTCCGGAAAGGTTTCTTTTATTCAAAATAATTAAGAGCTTTTTCTATTTTGCTCATTCCGGCTGCAACGACAAGGTTGAATATATAATAAAACACACCTGCAACAAACAGCGGAATTATTGTAGTCTGGGCGGCTGCCACCTGTTTGGCTATTGTAAACATTTCGGTATATGCAAGTACAAAAGCAAGGGAGGTATCCTTTACAAGAGTGATAACCTCATTAGTTACCGGTGGAAGCACCCTTTTTACCATCTGCGGAAATGTAATTTTGAAAAAGGTCTGGCTTTTGGTATATCCAAGTATGAAGGCAGCTTCGTGCTGACCGCTTGGAATACCTAAGATACCGCTTCTGAATATTTCCGCAAAATATGCTGCATAATTAATAGAAAAACCTATGATTACCGCAAGAACTCTCCATCTTGACGAAAGCGTCGTGCCGAAAAGATAATACGGACCGTAAAACCACACAATCAGCTGCAGCATAAGAGGCGTACCACGAAGCACCGATATAAAAAATTTTAAAATTGTCTGAACCGGTGATATCGCATTTATCCTGCCCACCGCAATTATCAGTCCAAGTGGCAATGAAAACACCAGCGTAAGGACAAATATCATAAGTGTAGCGCCTGTACCCGAAAGTACCTGCAGCATCATCTGTGTAATAGTCATATACAAAACCCCACTGTTTAATATCTTAATTACTCAATGTAATTTCCGAGGCAAAGCATTTCCGGAATATTGTAATCCGAATAGTTTTCAGCAATCTTATCTATTGTTCCGTCGTTATACATTTCAAAAAGAGTGCTTTGTACCGTCTCCATAAGTTCCTCGTTTCCAAGTTTGAAACCTACTGCATACTGCTCTGTTGTAAGCGGCTCTTCAAGCTGACGGAAGGTATCTCCGCGGCTTGTGAGCTGATACTGGGCAACTCCTATATCTACAACGATACAGTCTACAGCGCCTGATTCAAGATCAAGGAAGGCTGTGTTATAGTCTGCCACCTGCTGAAGCTCAGCAAAGGTTGCCGTAAGGTCAGGATTTTCATCAAGAGCTGCAAGTCCCGAAGAATCAGCCTGAACTACTACAACTTTTCCGGCAAGGTCTTCACTTGATTCGATATCAGAATCTGCCTTTACAACAAAGACAATTGAATTATCAACATACGGCACTGTCCATGTATACTCATCTTCTCTTCCGGTTACGGTAAATCCGTTCCAGATACAATCAATTGAGCCTGATTCAAGTTCCATATCCTTTGAATCCCAGTCAATCGGCTGCTTAACAAGAGTCCAGCCGTTTCTATCGCATACTTCCTGAGCAAGCTCAAGGTCGAAGCCCACATACTCGCCATTATCATCCATATAACCATATGGCGGATATTCTGCATCAAATCCTACAACAAAAGTTGTATCAGCATCTGCCGAAGCGTCTGCCGATGCTGCAGGAGCAGTGCTTTCTGCAGCTTTGCCGCAGGCAGCAAGTGAAAGCACCATTGCTGCTCCAAGTATCACACTAAGTAACCTCTTTTTCATTATTCATTCCTCCGTAAATCAATGCTTAAATGATTCTTTTACCTGATTAGCACTCTACCATGCTAAATCACAACAGAGTGATTTTAGCACATAAGCTATCTATAATCAATATTTATGATAAAATCACTCAAATTTGTTATATTAAAATCGCTCGTATTATGTTAAAGTTATTTTATGAAAATTACAGTATTATGCGTAGGAAAGATAAAAGAAAAATATTTCACCTCGGCAATTGCCGAATATTCCAAGAGACTCGGGCGCTACTGCACCTTTGAAATAAAAGAAGTGGCTGATGAAAAGACTCCCGATAATGCATCCGAAAAAGAGTGTTCTATTATTAAAGAAAAGGAAGGTGCAAGACTTGAAAAGCTATTGGACGAAAGCAGCTATAAGATTGCGCTTTGCATAGATGGAAATATGATAGACTCCGTAGAACTTTCAAAAAAGATTGAAAGCATTAAGCTTTCAGGGAAAAGTCATATTGTATTTATAATAGGAGGCTCTCTGGGACTGGCGGATTCCATTGTCAAAAAAGCCGACTACAGGCTCAGTTTTTCCATGATGACCTTCCCTCATCAGCTGATGAGGGTTATTCTAAGTGAACAGATTTACCGTGCTTTTCGCATTGCTGCCGGCGAACCCTACCACAAATAATGCCCGCTTCAAGTCTCGCTCGCGAGGCGAGGTAAATTATTTAAGCCGTAGGCAAAGTATCCGCATCATTTTAATATTGTTTATAAGATTAAAATATCATATAATATATGAAAATATACATCATTCGGAGGAAAGCAAATTGAAACTGTTAGAAGAGAGAATTATTTCCGAGGGGAAGGCGTTAAACGGCGAAGTGCTTAAGGTTGACGGGTTTATAAACCATCAGGTAGACGCTGAATTAATGAAAGAAATCGGAAAAGATATTGCCGCTCATTTCAGCGGAAGGGGTATTACTAAAATTGTTACAATAGAAAGTTCAGGTATAGCTCCTGCTCTTATGACAGCCCTTGAGATGGATCTCCCGATGATTATCTTAAAAAAGGCTCCGTCCAAGGTATTAAACGAAAATCTTGCCCATACTGTAGTTACTTCCTATACAAAGGGCACAAGCTATGATCTTACATTAAACCGTGATTTTATGAGCGAAAACGACCATGTACTTATTATAGACGATTTCCTTGCAAACGGTGAGGCTGCAACCGGGGCTTTAAGGCTCCTTCGTTCCGTACACGCCACAATAGCCGGTATATCGGTTCTTATCGAAAAATCTTTTCAGCCCGGCCGCTCCAAAATCGAATCACAGGGCATAGAAGTTTATTCTCTTGCCCGTATTGCCAGACTTGATAAAGACATTGTTGAATTTAAGGCATAGATATTATATGCCAGATACGCAGGATATAATCCTGCAATTATATACAGATACCCTCTGGATTTATCATTCATCCTACTCCTCCGTTTCTGTGTCTATGGACAAAGCAGTATCCTCCTGCACTTCCTCATCCGGCGGAAGATATACATATGTTCTTGATGTTACAGATGAATACATGCCGTTTTTGTCGCATATTATCACTGAGAAAATATTATTACCCTCAAGCAGCTTTAAAGGTCCCGAATATACACTTGATGAAGCGGTCGGAGTGCTTCCGTCCCAGGTATAATAAGCTGTTGCACCATCGGGGACAGAAACGTTAATCTCCATCTGCGAAGTATAGGTACCGGACGAAAGCGAAACGCTCGGAGCCTCGGGCGTGGTAAGAGTTATAACATATGTTTCCTCCGAAACAAGGCTGCTTCGTCCTTTTTCATCCACGCAGATCGCCGAAAGAGTTGTTTCACCGTCACCAATCTCTATGGCACCACCGTATATCTGCGACTGTTCGGTTGGCTCGCTGCCATCGGTAGTATAATATATACTGAGATTATCCTCGGAAGAAATCTCCACCTTAAGTACATCATCATATTCTCCTCCCCTTATGGAGATAATGGGAGCAGATACAAGGTAATCGCCGAATAACGACAAAATATCATCATTGGTTACATCCTTTGCGAGAGCAAGCATATTTTCATAGTCATCCTGTGTATTGTAAATTTCAATCAAAAGACTGTAGGCATCTCTTGATGCCGGGTCGATTTCCACTGCCTCGAGAAGTACTTCTATGGCGCTTTCATAATCTTCAAGGGCCATATAGCACTGCCCCATCAAAACTCTGGCATCCACGCTTTTTCCGTTAATGGAAAGGGCTGTATTAAGGTATTCTATGGCTTTGCTGTAGTTTGCATCCGAATACTGCTCAAGTGCCATCTTGTACTGGTAATCATAGGAATTTTTATGTCTTTTGCCCGTGAATACGGCAATTAAAAGTACTACAATTACTATAAGACCAATAAGGCCGCATATTACAGCCTTTAGGGTTTTTTTCTTTCTGGCTGCTTTTGCCTCCTCTTTCTGCTGTCTCAGCCGTTCCTCTTCTTCGGCCTTTTTCTTCTCTTCCCTGTCATCAATCATTTCCCTGAGCAGCTCGTCATCGGAAATATTATATTCCGGCACAAGCTGCAGCTCGCTGCCGCAGACAGAGCAATACATATTGCCGTTTTTTATTTCCGCTCCGCAATTTTTACACTTCATATAGCCTTTCCCCTTTAAAGATATTCTTCCTTATACTGTTCAAACTGTTCTTCACTCATAAGGATTTGTCTCGGCTTTGTACCTTCTTCCGGTCCGACAATTTCAGCATCCGCGAGCTGATCCATTATACGCGCAGCCCTGTTAAATCCTATTCTGAACTTTCTCTGGAGTGAGCCTATGGATGCCTTATCCGCGTTAATGATAAATTCGGCGGCCTGGGCAAAAAGTTCATCCCTTTCGTCTGCCGTCTGCGACACCTCCGAAGATGATGATGCTGTGGTATTGTGAATTTCCTCTATGGCACTGCCCACATCATCATTATCCGTTTGAGCCGTATAGTTTTCTTTTATGTAGCTTACAACATTTGCCACCTCTTTGTCGTCCACAAATGCTCCCTGTACTCTCTTGGGTTTGGAAAGTCCCTGCGGATAATAAAGCATATCGCCTTTACCGAGCAGTTTTTCCGCACCGTTCATATCAAGAATTGTTCGTGAATCAACTCCCGACGAAACCGAAAAAGCTATTCGCGAAGGCATATTCGCCTTGATAAGACCTGTAATGACATTTACGCTCGGTCTTTGAGTTGCTATTATAAGATGTATTCCGCAGGCTCTCGCAAGCTGTGCAAGTCTGCATATTGCATCCTCCACATCTCCCGGGGCTACCATCATAAGGTCGGCAAGCTCGTCAACGATAACAACAATCTGCGGAAGTTTTTGGGGCATTTCCTCTTCGGGAACGCCTGTTATTTCATCCACATGCCTGTTATATGCAAATATATCCCTTACTCCGGTGGTTGCGAATTTATTATATCTGTCGGTCATCTCATTAACAGCCCAGTTAAGTGCTGCAGCTGCTTTTTTGGGGTCTGTTACAACATTTGTAAGCAGATGAGGTATACCGTTATAAACAGAAAGCTCAACCACCTTGGGATCAATCATAATCATTTTCACTTCTTCAGGCGATGCATGATACAAAATGCTCATTATTATCGTATTTATACATACCGATTTACCCGAACCCGTAGCACCGGCAATGAGCAGGTGAGGCATCTTTGCAATATCCGCAATAACAACTCCTCCGCCTATATCTTTTCCTGCCGTAAAGGCAATCTTTGACTTTTGTTTTTTAAAGGTATCAGATTCAAGAAGTTCTCTTAAAGTAACCGTGACATTTTCCTTATTGGGCACCTCTATACCTATAACGGATTTGCCGGGTATCGGAGCTTCTATACGGATATCTGCCGCTGCAAGAGCCAGCTTTATATCGTCAGCAAGACCTACGATTTTTGAAACCTTAACTCCGGCATTAGGTAAAATCTCATACCTCGTAACCGAAGGTCCCATTTCAAATCCCGTAACGGTCGCGTCAACACCGAAACTGTTTAAAGTACTCTGCAGTTTATCCTTAACTGAAGCATTGTCGTTTTTAAGTGTTTTGGCCTTTGGACTTGCCAGAAGTTCAAGCGGAAAACTCTTGTACGGCGACTGTGATTTTTCATCGTTTATACTGATTTTGTCTCCGGCAGGTTCAGCAGGCTTATTTCTGACTCTGTCTGCAGCAGGCGGCTTAGCAAAAACTTCTTTTTCGTATACCTTAGCCTTATCTTCTTTTTCAGGCTTATATATATCAGATGGCTCAAAAGAGTCAAAAGTTTCCGATAAATCCGCATCATCATATATCTCTGTCTGTACGGGAGAAACATCGGCAGCTGCCAAACCGCTTTGATAATCCGATGCCGGTTTAGACATTAAACTCATATTAGAATTCAGCTGCTCTATTACGGTATTTGAAAAATAGCTGTCTTTAGCCTCTTCTTCTGCCGGCTCATCTATGGAAAGTTCTTTCAAATCATCACTTTCATAACCCGGATTAACAGCCCCTTCTGACGGTCCTACTGTTGTATCAAAACTTACTCCCGTTCTTTTTTTATCCATTCTGAGTTTTTTATCGGCTTTGTTTTCGGCGATGATTTCACGCATTGCTCTGGTTTTGTCACGGGATGCGGCATATACATCACTTCCGCCTTTTATTGCCGCGTCGACAAAGGATATTTCCGTCATAAAAACAAGACAGATAATCATTAAGGCAACATCAATAATATAACATGCAATAAGTCCGAAAACAGGTCTAAGCACTATTTCAAGTATGCCTCCGCAGAATCCTCCGCCAAGTCTGTTTTCTCTGGAAAATGTGATAATACTTCCGAGTCCGTTTGCCATATCATATCCTCCGGTAAGGAGTTCGAAAAACAGACATAAAAGTATAAAGAATACCCAAAAAGCAATTGTTTTGGGTATTCTTCCTGTATTGTTTTTCCTGATATACAGATAAACAATGCTTCCTATTACGCATATAGGAAACACATATGCCATTATACCGAATACGGAAAAAGTAACAAATCTGCAAACAGCAGCAAAACTTCCGCCTATTCCGAGTGTGCCCATAAAAATCAGCACACTAAATACTGCGATTAAGATTCTAACCGCATCATCACGCACCAGATTGCTTTGCTCATTATTATGCTTTACATTTTTTCTAGTCTTCTTCGTCCGGCTCATCCCAGTTGTGATATACCTCCTGCACATCATCATCTTCATCAAGTAAGTCAAGCGTCTTGCGGATGTGATAAATATCCTGTTCATCGCTTAGTTCCACATAGGTCTGCGGAATCATTGTAACTTCTGCCGAAGCCATTGGTATACCTGCAGCTTCCAGAGACTCTCTTACCTGAGAAAAATCAGCGGGACTTGTAAGAATTTCATAGCTGTCGTCCTCTTCGTTAAAGTCTTCGGCGCCGGCATCAAGTGCCGTCATCATAAGTTCATCACCGTCTCCGTCAAACTCTTCTTTAGCTACGATAATCTGTCCCTTTTCATCAAACATATAAGATACGCATCCTGTGGTACCTACATTACCGTTGCCCTTTGTAAATGCGCTTCTGACATTGGCTGCTGTACGGTTTTTGTTGTCGGTAAGTGCCCTGACAATAATAGCCGTACCGTTCGGACCGTATCCTTCGTATGTAATTGTTTCGTAGTTAACGCTTCCGACATCTCCGGCAGCCTTTTTGATGCCTCTTTCTATGGTATCGTTTGGCATATTGTTGGATTTGGCCTTTGCTATTACATCACGAAGCTTGCTGTTGTTTGTCGGATCCGGACCGCCTTCTTTTACGGCAACCGCGATTTCCCTGCCGATAACGGTAAAAATCTTTCCTTTGGCTTTATCGTTTTTTTCCTTTTTATGTTTAATGTTTGCAAATTTTGAATGTCCTGACATTTCATTAACCTTCCTTTTCTTCTTTTTCAAGTTTAACCGCAAGTACAGATTTCACGGTTTTGTTTTTTACTGATAGTGTTTTAAACAAATATCCCTTGTACGAAACCTCAAACCTTTCATTGTCATCCGGAATCTTGTCAATAAGGGCAATAATAAGACCGTTGAGCGTATCAATATCATCATTATCGATTTCGATACCGAGAGCTTCACCTACATCATCAAGCTCAGTTCTACCGTCAATTATAAATGAGTTCATCCCACGCTTTATAATCATGTTCTCGGCTTTGTCATGCTCATCTTCAATATTGCCGAATACTTCCTCAAGTATATCTTCCATTGTAACTATACCCGATGTCTGTCCGTATTCATCAACAACTATAACCATGTGTTTTTTTGTTTTCTGCATGGTTTTAAACAAAATATTAATATTCTGCGTTTCAGGTATGAAAAGAGGATCCGAAACAAGGCCCGGAATTTCACAGAGACTTAAGGTTGTATTTCTGTTCTTTCTGTAATATACAAAGGCATCTTTTATATGCAGGATACCGATAATGTGATCGATATCATCCTTGTATACCGGAAATCTCGAATAATTTTCACCGAGCATATAATCAAGGGCTTCCTCGAAGCTCATTTCCTCATCCAGTCCGGCGACATTTTTCCTGACCGTCATAATGTCATCCGCCTGTGTGTCGGAAAACTCAAAAATATTGTTAATCATTTCAGCTTCACTTGAAAGTATGGTTCCTTTTTCATGACCTTCATTAACCATGGAAATGATTTCTTCTTCGGTAACATCCTCAGCTGCAATTTTTTTTGCGTTTTCTTTTTTCTTCATCCAGAAATATACTATGAAGCAAATAACTGCCGTAAGTAATAATACTCCGCCGATAAGAACTGCAATAAGTATAAGCGGCGCGGAATCATCCATAAATAAAAACACCTGCCTTTAAAAAATATTAAACACCAAAAAATTTTACTATTTATAGCAAAAATAGTCAAGCATACTGCTTTATTAATGCTTCTACAACCTCAAGAATATCCCTGACTTCACTGCTAAGTGCTGCTTCTTTTTCAGCAGCTTTTGAGATTCTGTCATATTCGTACTGCATGTTTTTGACAATCTGTTCTATACGACTGCGGCATTTTTGTCTCTGCTCAATATACTTATGCCTGATTTCCACCATTTCCTTATCGTCAACAAGAGCCGGAGCCGCATGAATCCAGATATTTTTATCAAAAAGATTATAATCTCCGAGTTCTCTCAGCAATACCTTTTTATAATAGTCAAGGTCCTCATTTGCCCTCTCATACGCATCCCTTTCCCTTACGGCCTGAAGGTACTGTTCCCAGAGATATCCCAGTTCATACGAGCTTTTGACATTGTATTTTTCGTATGCATAGTTTACGGCATTTGTAATAGTTACATACTTTGCCTTCATCTGGTTTAAAAGTACTATCGCCCTGTTAATATTGGCTTCGGCCTGTTTTAATCTCTTTTGATTATTCTGTATTCTGACAAAAATAATCATAACAGCTGCAGCTATGGCAGCACTTACGGAAAGCGCCGGCAGATTCATATCTATGCGGTATCTGACCGTTGCCACAGCGCATATGACCATCCACACCGCAAATACCACGAGTATCACATAAAGAAGTCTGTTTAAAAGAGACTGTTCCGAACTTATTTCGGATATCTCGATTGCCCATAAATGTTTTTCGCCTTCAAGATGCTGCATATCACGCTTTACGACATTCTGATAAGCCTCGTTGGATTTAAGGTCGTTAATTCTGTCCGGCATATCGTTTTGAACTCTGTCAAACTCACTCATCCTCTCATCGGGAATCTGCACGCTTTTCATCCTGTATTTGTCTTTGGTAGTATTCAGGTTAATGATGTTTTTGGCTGTCTGCGCGAGATCCTCCCTCTCGTTTTCCGGCAGATTGATTATGATTTCCGTGTCGTTTAAATATCCGGTTAACACCTCATACTCTGACTTTTCTTTCTTAAGGTCTCCCACAAGCTCCATAATTTTTTCGCAACTGCCTATAACACTCTGCTCGCTGCCTATATATGAGTGTTCATAGTTTGCCCCGGATATAATTTCTTCGTATTCTTCCGATATATCATTTGCTTTTTTTTTGCTGAGTTTTCCAAATAATTTACGAAACAGCCCCATATTCCGCCCTCTTTATATAATCATTTTTAAGTTCATCGAGTTTCCTCAGGTATATTTCAAAAAAATCCGACTCCTCATCTTCCTTTGCAGCCCTCATTTCACGGGTGATTTCGGCGTATCTGCTTTTCACTTCTTCCGACTCTTTAATGCCTGTAAAAAGATCGGTAAAATCATACCATGTTCTAAGGTCAATGTCATTTATGTCCGTATCATACTCCCTGTCACCATAGAGAATAAAACTGCATAAAAGAGCGTTTTTGCGGCTTTCCAAAGCCCCTGAAAAATGAAAGGCTTTTTCATAGCAGGCTCTTGCCGTTTCAAAAACAAACATCCTTGCATAACTCGTGCCCATATTATGCCACAGTTTTCCCAAAAGAGCCCTTTCTTCAAAATCGCAAAGTCCGATTACCTTCCGGTAAACCGTAATAGCCGCAAAGCATTTTCCGTCCTCAAGGAGTTTATCGGCCCTTATCTTTTCTCTTTCTTTAGGAGAGATGCTTTCAAGTTTCCTTATAACGGTAAGCGCATTGTTTACATCATTGTTTGCCGGATATCCGCCGTAGGAAAGAATAGCTACGGCAAAC
>CAJOOU010000051.1 GCA_905236735.1 uncultured Eubacterium sp.
AATTATTACAAAATTGTTACAAATATTTTTCTCATTATAACAATCCCTGTATTTTATGTCAAGTGATATCTGAAAACTTTCTGAAAAGTCGCTCCGTTAAGCAAAAACAATCATATATGCTACGCAGATAGCTACCGAAAGCACTAATGGAAATGTGATTCTTCGTCCGCTTTGAGCCTTTAAAAATTCCTTCATATGAGCCATCCTGCCTGTGTGCTTACACAGCCATATAAACACTCCGACGGCTCCCATGGTACTGATTGCCGCCAGAAATGACCATACAGAAAGAGCCATAACAATTTCTCCTGAGTTAATTTCCACTTCCGACAGACTGATGCCCAGAGCAGAATAGGCGTAAACCATAAGTACATTCAGACCGTTTATGGTCATATGACACAGCATGCCGGGTATTATACTTCCGGTAGCCTCCGTAATCAGGGCAAAAACGAGTCCCAGGATAATAGCATAGGAAAACTGATTCAGATTAAGATGCAAAAGTCCGAATAAAAGAGCGCTTATTATTGCTCCCAAAAGCATTCCGCCCTCTTTATATTCATTATAAAACATTCCCCTGAATATAATCTCCTCGACAATTCCCGGCATTATTGCCATAATAAGTACATTAATTGCCATATTGGAGCCCATAACGGTATCCATAATCGCCGTTGCCTGATTACTTACGACGAGCTGTGACGCAAGATTGGCAACAGTAACCAGAGGATAGCAGAGCGCCGCAAAGAGAAATGCTATAAGCACCGATGAAAATCTTACCGGCTTTACAAGGTATTTTTTCGGCACATCCACATTGTACCTTAAACAGTATAGCGTCGGCACTAAAAGCAATAAAATATCCGACACTGCCGAAGCCTTGATATTGGTATCCACAAGCTGCGGCAGATAACTTCCTATAAAAAAGCTTCCTCCTATGTAAACAATAATCATAAGGAGGAAAACACGGTTCATTCTCTTATAATTTTCCATCTTATTTTTCCGCTATCGCTTCTATTTCTATCATTACATCCTTCGGCAGACGCGCCACTTCCACACATGAACGCGACGGATACGGCTCATTGAAATATTCTGCGTATACCTCGTTTATCGCTGCAAAATCGTTCATTTCTTTAATAAATACCGTAGTTTTTATGACTTTATCCATAGATGAGCCTGCTGCTTCAAGCAAATTTGACAGATTCTTAAACGCCTGCCTTGCCTGGCTGACTGAGCCCTCCGGAATCTCTCCCGTTTCCGGCACAACAGGAATTATTCCCGATGTAAATACCATGCTGCCTGCATCAATCGCCTGCGAATACGGTCCAATCGCAGCCGGTGCCTTTGTTGTTGATATAACCTTTTTCATATTATTTTCCGCTCCTTTTAATGTTTTTATCTGTTATTATAATTTTTCTGTCTTTATAGAGTCTGCCTACCGCCCTCTTAAATGCATTTTTGCTGAGTCCGGTTTCCTCCATGATAAGCTCCGGGTCGGCTTTGTCGTTAAACGGAAGAACCCCGTCGTAAATATCAAGCAGCTCCATTATTTTTGCGCTGTCAATATCCATCTGTATATAGGCTTTTTCCCTGAGAGAAAGGTCGAGCTTGCCGTCTTCTTTTACTCCCGCCACCCTGCAGCTTACTACATCACCCGGCTTAAGCTGTCTGATGTTTTCGCTCGGAGGAATCATTGCGGAATACTTATCATCCACGGCAGCATATGCTCCGAATTTGGGACTTACCTCATATATTCTCGCATCAACCCTGTCATCTTTTTTGTATTTGTCCGTCACCGAAAGCGCGTGATAAACCTTCATACTGGCAGCAAGTCTCTCTGATTTATCGACATATAAGGTTACCAGAATTTCATCCCCCTCATGTACCTTTGAAGTCTGCTCCTTAAACGGCAAAAACAGATCCTTTTCAAGCCCCCAGTTTAGAAACGCTCCTATCCTGCTGATTTTTACCACCTTTAATACGGCTATCTCTCCAAGTGTAAGCATAGGTGTATTTGTTGTAGCTATGAGTCTGTCTTCCGAATCCCTGTATATAAATACTTCCACCTCGCTACCGGGCCCGCATCCGGCCGGCACCTGTTTTCTCGGCAAAAGCACCCTCTCATCATCATTTATTCCATCCGAGAGATATACTCCAAATTCCACCTTCTTACAAACTTTTAATTTTTGTTTCTTTCCTATTTCTATCATCTACTTAAGTTCCATTTCTACTATTGCGCTTATCTCTTCATCACCGTTTTCAAGTACAACAAAGAGCCTGTCATCTGTTATCTTTGTCTTCGCCTCAAATGTCTGTCCGAGATAGGTCGCTTCTCTGTACTCCACCCTTACCGAAGAGACACTCTTTCCTTCCGGTACATACTCTGCGGCAATCTTTACATACTGTGAATTATTAACATGTCCGTTTGTATCTATATCGGATTTCCTGACTCTGAAAGGCTGTCTTATCTCCAAATCATCCGGAGCCTTTACCTTTCTGCCTTTGTCTTCCATGTCTATCCTGGGGCTTGTAATGTATTTTTCTTTAATTACAGGCTCTGCCCGAAGCGGTCTGAGGTTATCAAGGTCCATATACACCCAGAGCGAATCCGCATACGCGCACATCCTGCCCCCTGCATCCTTTATACAAAAATTTCGGTATCCGAAACACCCTTTAAGTTCATGCGGCCATGTAAAAATCTCTATATCCTCTCCGCATTTTACATACCTGTCTACGCGAACATCCCAGTACACCAGTACCCAGCCCCTTTTATGAGACATGAGATAATCCATTCCTATGCCCAGGTAATCCGACTGGAAACTCGAGCAGTCCTGGAAATAATCAAGAATGCTGCCGAGAGTTATATAACCTTTATCATCTACTTCACTATATCTTACCTTGCTTTTAAAACTGTACATATATACCTCACAACAATTTATAAAAGAAAAAGCACCGCAATTGCGATGCTCCTTAGCTGGCCCACAAGGATTCGAACCTTGAAATGACGGAGTCAGAGTCCGTTGCCTTACCATTTGGCGATGGGCCATCGTTGTGTTATCAACGAATGCTATTATATCGCATAGCTTGCCTAAATGCAAGTATTAATTTTATAAATTTATTTAAGTTCCTCTATTTCCTTCATCCAGATGCTTCTCGCTGCATCTGACGGCATACGAAGATCTCCCCTAGGAGATACAGCAACAGAGCCCACCTTGGGGCCATCCGGAAGGCATGACCTCTTGAACTGCTGGGCAAAAAATCTCTTTGTAAATATTTCCAGCCACTTTAATATGGTCTCATTATCATATACGCCCTTGAACGCATATTCTGCAAGACGGTAAATCTTCTTTGGAGAAAATCCGTTTCTGAGCATATTATATAAGAAGAAATCATGAAGCTCATAAGGACCCACTATATCTTCCGTCTTCTGGGATATCTGCCCTTCATCCGGCGGAAGAAGCTCCGGACTTACCGGAGTATCCAGCACATCATAAAGTACCTTGGAGAGCTTATCCATTCCGCATGTATCAGCAACATATCTGACAAGGTGTCTGACAAGGGTTTTGGGCACTCCGGCATTTACCCCATACATCGACATATGGTCTCCGTTATATGTAGCCCATCCCAAAGCAAGTTCAGACATATCCCCGGTGCCTATTACAAGACCTCCGGTTTTGTTTGCTATGTCCATAAGTATCTGTGTACGCTCCCTTGCCTGACAATTCTCATATGTCACATCATGAACACTCTCATCATGACCTATATCTTTAAAATGTCCCCTTACCGCATTTGAAATATTTATTTCCTCGAAATGGGCTCCGAGCTCTTTTATCAGGTTGACCGCGTTGTCATATGTCCTGTCCGTGGTGCCGAATCCGGGCATGGTTACAGCTATGACATTTTCCCTTGGCAGTCCCATAAGGTCGAAAGCCTGCACCGTAACAAGCAGAGCAAGAGTAGAGTCAAGCCCACCCGATATTCCTACCACCGCGTGTTTTGCCCCTGTATGGTCCAGTCTTTTTTTCAGTCCCATGGACTGAATGAGGAATATCTCGCTGCAGCGCTTTATTCTCTCATCTTTTCCGGCCGGAACAAACGGCGCCGGGTCTACATACCTTGTAAGATTCATCTTTCTTACCTTAAGATTAAACTCGGCAACATCATAGTCATCGGATACCACCTCAAAAGTGCTCATCCTGCGTCTCTCATTTTCAAGTCTTGCAATATCTATTTCCGTATAAATGCTTTCATTTACAAATCTCTTTGCCTCTTTTAAGACTGTACCGTTTTCAGCTATGATGCTGTGTCCCGAATACACCACATCGGAGGTAGACTCTCCATAACCCGCGCTGCAATATATATAAGCCGAAAGCAATCTTGCCGACTGATTTTTGACAAGTTCTCTCCTATATACATCCTTTCCCGTAATCTCATCACTTGCCGAAAGGTTTACGATTACATTTGCTCCGCTTACGCCGTGGAGGTTACTCGGAGGATTGGGCGTCCACAAATCCTCACATATTTCCGCAGCTATCTTTAAAGAAGGCATATCGGTACATGCAAAAAGAAGCTTCGTGCCCATAAGCACTTCGTCCTCAGCTCCGATATTTACATACCTTGTCTCAGAGTTTCCCTTTGCAAAATATCTCGCTTCATAAAACTCATTATAATTCGGTATATATGTTTTGGGCACGAGTCCTAAAATCTCTCCGCCGGATACCGCCGCAGCCACATTATAAAGCTTGCCCATATGCATTACGGGAAGTCCCAGAAAACATATCCCGTCCTTATCTTCCGTAAAGGCAGCAAATTTTAGTAATGCCTCCGAACATTTCCTTATAAGTATTTCCTGCAGAAAAAGGTCTCCGCAGGTATATCCGCTTATGCAAAGTTCGGGGAATACTATGATTTTTGCTCCCTCTGAGAGTGCCTCTTCATAAAGCCTTTTGCATTCATTTATATTATGCTCCGTATCTGCCACCCTTATATCCGGCACCATAGCCGCAACCTTTAAAAATCCGTCCTTCATACACACCTCTGTAATTTTGTTATTCCGGTTTTTAATGTATCATTTTTCCCAAAATAAGTAAAGCGGCTACTTGCCTAGCCGCCTTTACTATTCGTTTTATCAATCCTCTGTTTTGTAAAATCCCTACAGCATCTCCTTAAGTTCGTCTATGTCAAATACATAGTTTGTATTGCAGAAATGACACTTTACTTCAATAGGCTTGTTATCTTCTATCATTTCCCGGATATCTGACTTTTGTATACTCGCTATCGCATCCCTTACTCTTTCTTTGGAACAGTTACAAGTAAACTGAGTCTGAATATTGTCTGTTATCTCAAGTCCAAGGTCTCCGAGTAAAAACTCCAAAAGCTTTTCGGGTGTATACCCCTCGTCCAAAAGCTTTGTAACAGAAGTTACCTGCGCCACCTTTTCCTCAAGAGCAGCTATCACACTTTCCTGTGCAAAGGGCATGAGCTGAACTATGAATCCGCCCGCATGACGCACGGTATTATTCTTATTCATAAGGACACCAAGACCTACTGCTGAAGGTGTCTGCTCTGAAGTGACAAAATAATATGTAAGGTCATCCCCTATCTCACTTGTCTGAAGCATCACCTGGGAATTGTAAGGTTCTTTCAGTCCCATATCCTTTATTACGGTAAGAAATCCCGGTCCTATAACTCCTCCCACATCAAGCTTGCCTGCCTTTGAGGGTGGCATCATAGCCGCCGGATTATCTGCAAGTCCTTTTACATTGCCGTGTGAGTCCGCGGTTACAGTAAGTCCTCCCACAGGGCCGGCTCCCTTTACCTGAAGTGTCAGAAGGTCATTGTCTCCCTTCATCATAACTCCCATCATTCCGGCTCCGGTAAGAAGCCTTCCTAAAGCTGCACTTACCACCGGACTGGTATTGTGTATACTTCTCGCTTTTTCCGTCAAATCTCTTGTATATGAAGCAAACGCCCTTACCTGACCGTCTGCTGCCGTTGCTCTTACTATATAATCCATTCTGCCTCCTTATTTTACACATACAAAGGTATAATACTCGCTGTCCTTAGCTGCGGGCTCATTTGTATAATCATCATAAACTTCTATCTTTTCAAACCCTGCCGCCTTTAAAGCGTCGGTCACCTCAAAAAGCTCATATGCCTTCTGGAAATGCGTTTCTTCAAACCTTTCATATCTGCCATCATCGCATTTTACATAAAAGGTCAAATCTATCTGATTCTCATAGGTTTCTTCATCAAAAAAATTCTCCCATATAAAGGTGCCGTCCTCGCGGTTGTCATAGACATCATTATCGCTCATAACATATCTGAATTTATAAAGCGAGTTCATGTCAAAAATAAATATCCCACCATCAGAGAGATTGTCATATACTCCTGAAAATGTTTCCTTAAGATGTGCTATCTCCATAAGGTAGTTCATTCCGTTGCACACGCAGATTACTGCATTTACCTTTTCTCCAAGGTCAACTTTTCTCATATCCTGCCTTATATAGAGAATATTTTCATGCGGTCTTAAAAGCGCCTCTGAGAGCATATCCTCCGATAAATCCGATGCTATCACCCTGTAACCCTCGTTTGCCAAAAGCCTCGACATCATACCGGTTCCACAGGCGAGCTCCGCAATCACACCGTCATATATCTTATGCTCATAAAGCTTTTCTTTTATAAAATTTTTCCATTCTTCATACGGCACATGAGCCATATATTTCTCATATTCCGTCGCAAGTGATGTATATGCATTCATATATGTAACAGAATTCTTCGCTTCGCGCAGAATGACTCATCCTTTCTACCCTAATAATATTCCCAAAAGTCCATATGACACAAACGACATAATCACGGTTGCCATAGCTATGCCGCAAAGTTCGGCTATAACCGATTTTTTGAAATCAATTTCCAGCAAAGCCGCTATCAAAGAGCCGGTCCACGCTCCCGTACCAGGAAGCGGCACTCCCACAAAAAGCATGAGTCCCAAAAACTCAAAGCTTTCTATTTTATCACTCCTTTGAGCCGCCTTATCCTCAAGCCAATTGCCCAAAAATGCCAGATGTCTGGTTTTCTTTGTCCATCCGATAAACTTTTTTATCAAAAGCAATATAAAGGGAATCGGAATAATATTCCCTAAAATACAAATAGGGATGGCTCTAAGAAGCGGCAGCTCCAAAAGTTTTGCCGCAAGAAGCCCTCCCCTAAGTTCTAAAACAGGAAGCATGGATATTATAAATCCCACTCCCTCTTTTGAAATATAACTGCCCAGGTTCTCCGCGAACCATGCCACAAGACTATCCATTTTTTCTCCTACACTACCGCTTTTATCCGAGAATTTCGCTGAGCGCGCTGTAAAGGCTCTCCATCTCCTGCGGCGTACCTACTGTGATTCTGAGATAATTATCTATAAGAGGCTTATCAAAATATCTTACATAAATGTTTTTCTTTTTAAGTGCCTCAAATATATCCTTCGCCGAAACACTCCTGTGAGTAGCGAAAATAAAATTTGCCATTGAATCGGGGAAGGTAAACCCAAGGTCTTTTAATCTTTCCTTTGCTGCTTCCCTGGTCTTTACAATGCTTTCGCAGGTGTTTTTAAAATATTCATCATCCTTTACCGCTGCCACGCCCGCATCTATTGCGAGGTTGGAAAGGGTATATGAGTTAAAAGAATACTTTACATCATTTAAATACTTTATCAGTTTAGTGCTGCCCAAAGCATATCCTATCCTCATACCTGCCATGGACCTTGATTTGGAAAATGTCTGTACCACCAGAAGATTATCGTATTTTTCTATAAATGAAACAGCACTTTTACCGCCGAAATCAACATAGGCCTCATCAACAATCACCACAACATCCTGATTGTTTTTAATAATATCCTCCACATCTTTTAAATCTTCCATAAGTCCCGTCGGTGCATTGGGATTTGGGAAGATTACTCCGCCGTTTTTTCCGTAATAATCCTCTTTTTTTATGTGCATATCCTCTCCGAGCGCCTTCTTTTCAAAAGGAATCTTGTAAAGATTGGCCCAGACATCATAAAAAGAATATGTAATATCCGGGAAAAACACCGGCTCGTCCGAGTTAAAAAAAGCCAGAAAGCTCATTGCTATAACATCATCAGACCCTACTCCGACAAATACCTGTTCTTTGTTTACCTTATATTTTTCCGCAAGCGCCTCACATAGATTACTGATGGCAGGGTCAGGATACTTTCTCAGAGTATCTGTATTGTAATTTTTTAAAACCTCCCGCACACCCGGTGCCGGCGGATACGGGTTCTCATTGGTATTTAATTTTATTATTCCGTTTACTTTAGGCTGTTCGCCGGGAGTATACGGCTCTACTTTTCTGACATTGTTTTCCCAGGTTTTCATCTTTATTGCTCCGTCTGATTTACAAATTGTTCGAAATACTTTATTGTCCTTTTAAGCCCCTCTTCAAGCATAATCTCCGGCTCCCAGCCAAGTTCCTTTTGGGCCAGGGAAATATCCGGTCTCCTTTTTACAGGGTCATCTGACGGCAGAGGCATATAAACTATCTTTGATTTGCTTCCCGTCAACTCTACTATCTTATCAGCAAGCTGCTTCATTGTAAACTCCCCGGGATTGCCCAGATTAACAGGTCCGGTAAATCCGTCCCTGCTGTCCATCATCCTGACCATTCCCTCTACCAGATCGTCTACATAGCAAAAGCTCCTGGTCTGACTGCCATCCCCGTATATTGTGATATTTTCTCCTTTTAGCGCCTGCATAATGAAATTGGATACCACCCTTCCATCCTCAGGGTTCATATTTGGGCCATAGGTATTAAATATCCTTATTACCTTGATATCGACATTATTCTGCCTGTGATAATCAAAAAACAATGTCTCTGCTGCCCTTTTGCCCTCATCATAGCATGACCTTATTCCTATGGGATTGACATTACCCCAGTATTCTTCCTTCTGGGGATGCTCTAAGGGATTGCCGTACACCTCACTTGTAGAAGCCTGCAGTATCCTTGCGTTTACCCTCTTTGCAAGTCCCAGCATATTAATTGCTCCAAGTACCGAGGTTTTAATTGTTTTAATAGGATTATACTGGTAATGAGGAGGCGATGCCGGGCAGGCGAGATTATATATCCTGTCCGTCTCCACCAGCAGCTCTTTTGTTATATCGTGTCTTATAAATTCAAAATTATGATAGTCCAGAAGCTCATCTATATTCTTTTTTGAGCCGGTAAAAAGATTATCCACACAGATAACCTCATTCCCCTCTTCCACAAGCCTTTTGCAAAGATGGGAACCTATAAATCCGGCTCCGCCGGTAACCAGTATTCTTGCCACTACTCTTCCTCCCGGGCTTTGGCCCTTACACCTATCTGATAATAATCTATGCCATATCTTGCCACATTTTTTTCGTCATACTGATTGCGTCCGTCAAATATAACAGGCTCCTTCAAAAGCCTTTTTATCTCATAAAAGTCCGGACTTCTGAATTCCTTCCACTCTGTTATAAGTATCATAGCATCCGCACCGTCTAAAGCCTCATACTTGCTTTTTACATATTCAACGCTTTTGTTGTCTTTAAGATAACAGTTTCTGGCCTCATCCTCAGCCTTGGGATCATATGCCTTTACCTTTGCTCCGGCCGCAGTAAGCCCATTAATGATGGTAATGGCAGAGGATTCTCTCATATCGTCCGTGTCCGGCTTAAAAGCAAGCCCCCACACACCAAACACCCTGCCGCTAAGGTCTTCGCCAAACCGGCTTTTTACCTTTGATACCAAGACACTTTTCTGCCTTTTGTTTACATCCTCAACTGACATGAGCAGCTGTGCTTTGTACCCGTACTCCTCCGAGGTCTTAATAAGCGCCTGTACATCCTTTGGAAAACAGCTTCCGCCATATCCGCAACCCGGGTATATAAAAGAATATCCTATCCTGCTGTCCGAGCCTATGCCCCTGCGCACCTTGTTTACATCTGCCCCTACTTTCTCGCAGATATTGGAAATCTCATTTATGAATGATATCTTGGTTGCAAGCATGGAATTGGCAGCATATTTTGTCATCTCGGCACTGGCCACATCCATTAGTATAAAGTTTTCGGTATTCATAACATAAGGTTTGTACAGCTCCCTCATTATATCGGATGCCTCCGCAGTGTCTGCACCTATAACAATCCTGTCAGGTTTCATACAATCGGAAATAGCGCTGCCTTCCTTTAAAAACTCAGGGTTTGATATCACATCAAAGGTCAGAGCCGAATCCCTTTTATCGAGCTGACTTTGCACAGCCTCTTTGACCTTTTGAGCCGTGCCTACAGGTACTGTCGATTTATCGACAATATACATATGATGCTCCATGTTTTTCCCGATGTTTTCCGCCACCTGGAGCACATACTTAAGGTCGGCGCTGCCGTCTTCACCCATTGGGGTACCCACAGCTATAAAGCAGACCTCGCTCTGACTAAGAGCCTCCTTTATCTCTGTCGTAAATTTCAGGCTCCCCGCCTCACAGTTTTTTTCAACCATAGGTCCAAGTCCCGGCTCATATATAGGTATTATGCCTTTCTTAAGACCCTCAATCTTTGTCTCGTCCACATCCACACACCAGACCGAGTTTCCCATTTCAGCAAAACATGTTCCCGTCACAAGGCCCACATATCCGGTACCTATTACTGCAATTCTCACTTTTCTCCTCCCGCACTATCATAATTCTTCCGCAAAAGTAAAGCGGATATTCGTAATCCGCTGCGATATATCTAATTTTAATGCCTATTCTTCAATATTACAAGAGTTTATCACTCCATACCACTTGCCCTTTGCTTGCCCCATTTCCCACATCATGCTACAATATATTCCAGCCCGTCACAGAATTATCGGAAACTTTTATCAAAAACTTTTCCTCATATCCAGTGGCATTACAACAATAAAAAACGGAGGCAGTATGATAAGACTTATTCTTACCCTTTTATTCTTACTTTTATTTTTTATAATATCAATTCCTGTTTTTTTAGTGGAATTTATTGTATCAAAGATAAACAAACAGGCTGCAGATATGAGCTCTCTTAAAATAGTGCAGGCTGCTTTTAAGTGCGTTGCCTTTTTCAGCGGAGTAAGGCTGACGGTAATAGGCGAAGAAAACATCCCTACCGGCGAAAGTGTGCTTTATGTCGGCAATCACAGGAGTTTTTTTGACATTGTCGTAACCTATCCCATTTGCAAGGGACTTACCGGTTACATAGCCAAAGAAGGGGTTTTTAAGGTTCCCATCCTCGGTAGCTGGATGAAAAGGCTGTACTGTCTGGCCCTTAACAGAGAAAATACCAGAGAGGCTTTAAAAACCATATTAAAAGCCATAGAATATATTAAATCCGGCATATCCGTATGCATCTTTCCGGAGGGCACAAGAAGCCACGACCCCGAAAAACTCCTTCCCTTCAAGGAAGGCTCTCTTAAAATCGCCGAAAAAACCGGCTGTGCCATCGTACCCATTGCTATTTGCGGCACTGACGACATATTTGAAAATCACTTTCCCTGGGTGCGTTCTGCAGATGTCATAGTCGAATACGGAGAGCCGATTTACCCCAAACAGCTGGATGCCAATACAAAGAAAGTTCTCGGCGCCTATACTCAGGAAATTATCCAGGAAATGTACACAAACAATCGCAAAAAAATGAACCGCTGATATTCAGCGGTTCTTCTTTTATTCCAGACTGTTTATCAAATCATTTATAAGACTGTCAAACTGCATAAAATGCGAAGCCTTAACCAAAACAGTATCTCCAGGTTTTATATAGTGGCAGAGGATGTCTGACATCGTCTCTTTTTCCTTTATATAAAACAGATTCTCCGCTCCGTTATCTCCGGCTCCCCTTGATATCTCTTCGGCAAGAGAGCCGCTGAAAAATACAGCGTCAAGCCCAAGGGTTGCAAGGTATTCTCCCACTTCGTAGTGCAGGGCTCTTTCGCCTTCGCCAAGTTCTCCCATATCTCCGAGCACGGCTATCCTTCTTCCCGTACAGTTTGAAAGTACCTCCAGAGAAGCCTTCATGGAATTGGGATTGGCATTGTAACAATCGTCTATTATCGTTACCCCGCCCTTTTTTATAAAATTGCTTCTTCCGGAAATGGTCTTTACCTTTTCTATACCACTCTTAATGGCATCAATATCCATTCCCATCTCATTGCCCACAAGGGCTGCGGCAAGCGCATTTGCCACCATGTGTCTGCCGGCAACCGGCACATGCACTCTGACCTCTTTATCCGCGATATGAAGGGTAAAATCACTTCCCTCTTCACCGTTTGTAACTATATCTGACGCATAGGCTGCGGCATCTTTGTTTTCCAGACTGTAAAAAAGCACCTTAAATCTCTGATTTCCCTTTAGCGAAACAAGCTTTTCATCATCTCCGTTTAAAATGAGAGGTGCGCCGTCTGCCATATAATCAAGCCCTTCTGTTTTGGCTGCGAGCACTCCGTCTCTGTCGCCAAGGAATTCCAGATGGCAATCCCCTATATTTGTAATCACAAACATATCAGGTCTTGCCACAGCGGCCATCCTGTCCATCTCTCCGAAATGGTTAATTCCCATCTCAACTACGGCAGCTTCATGGCTTTCCCTTACCTTAAACAGTGTAAGCGGCATACCTATTTCATTATTAAAATTGCCTTCTGTCTTTAAGACATTGAATTTCTCTCCAAGTACAGATGCTATCATCTCTTTCGTACTTGTCTTTCCTACACTTCCCGTTATGCCTATAACCGGAATATCGAAACCGTTCCTATAGCAGCCCGCCGCACTCAAAAGAGCTTTTCCGGTGCTTTCCACCTTGATTATGCCTTCTGTTACTCCTTCTACTTCGTGCTCAATTACCGCTGCTGCGGCTCCGTTTTCTATTACCTGTCCGGCGAACTTATGACCGTCCACCTTTTCTCCCAAAATTGCGAAGAATAAATTTCCCTTTTCGAGCTGACGGCTGTCGACCACACCTCCGGTCACCACCGTATCCTCATCAGCGCAGACGAGGCTTCCCATACACGCGTCAGCCATTTCCTTTAATGTAATCTTTTTCATATAACACCATTAATACTTTCTCAAAGAAAGCTCAATTATTTTTTCACACAAATCCTCATATGTAATTCCCAAAACCCCGGCCTCCTGTGGAAGCAGGCTTGTGGGAGTCATTCCCGGCAGTGTATTGCATTCAAGTACATACACCTCACCTTTTTCATCCATCATAAAATCCGTTCTCGAATATACGGAAAGCTGCAATATTATATGCATTATCTCTGCATATCTCTGCATTTTTTCTGCTTCCTTATCCGAAAGAGCAGCAGGACAGGTTTCCACCGTAGCTCCGGCCTGATATTTGTTTTTATAATCGTAGAATCCTGTTTTGGGCGCGATTTCTATCACCGGGCAGGCTTTACCGTCAATTACGCCGACCGAAAACTCCCTGCCTTTGATGCATTTTTCAACAACAAGCTCATCATCATAGGTAAACGCCTCATTTACGGCCTTTTTGTATTCGTCTTCGTTTTCGACCATGAAAACACCCACACTCGAGCCGCCGCTACACGGCTTTACCACACACGGGAATCCGAAAGAAGGACTTTTCCCGTCGAAATATCCCTGTCTTATTGATATTCCCTCTGCCACAGGCACTCCATGCTGCAAACACATCTGACGGGTTAAAACCTTATTCATTGCAAGAGCACTGCCCAGATATCCCGAACCTGTGTATTTTATTCCCATAAGGTCGAGGGCCGCCTGCACCTTGCCGTTTTCTCCGTTTTCTCCGTGCAATCCTATAAATACAATATCTGCCTGTTTACAGATAGCCATTACATTAGGTCCGAAAAAAGCATCGGACTTATCCTTCCTCATGGCCTTTACTTTTTTTATATCAGGAGCGCTGTCTCCTATTTTTATGGTATCTGCCGCTATCTCATCGGCCCTTTCAAATGCTCCTGCTACATCGCATTCCTCATCTCCGTAGCCCATGAACACATCGAGCATTATTACCCTGTGACCTCTTTCTTTCAGCGCAGATGTAATAAGAGCGCTTGATGAAAAAGACACATCTCTCTCAGTGCTGAGGCCACCGGCCAAAACTACTATATCCATATAACACCTCTCAGTGGTTATTCACATTTTCTAAGGAGAGCTTCCCATCTCCTGTCGACTTCCTTCTGGAAAGCCTCAAGCAAATCTTCGTTGCCCTTTTTAAACAGATGTTTAAATCTGCCCTGACTTCTTAAAAAGTCTTCAATCGGAAGCTTTGTCTTAGGCTCATAGTTCAATATCCATTTGCCTTCTACCACCTCAAACAGCGGCCAGTAGCAGGTCTCTACAGCCATCCTGCATACTTCCATTATATCCTCGGTATTATATCTCCATCCTCTCGGACATGGAGCCATAATATTTAGGAAAGCCGGTCCTTCGGTATAGATAGCCTTCTCGGCCTTTATATGCAAATCTTTAAAATTCTGTACAAATGTTGTCTGGGCAACATAAGGAATATTATGAGCCACCATAATGGCCGTAAGGTCTTTTCTCGGCTGCGGTTTTCCGTTTGAGTCGCTCCCTACCGGTGTCGTAGTGGTATCCGCATACATAGGAGTAGCCGAAGACCTCTGTATACCCGTGTTCATATATGCACCGTTGTCATAACATACATAAGTAAAATCATGACCTCTTTCAGCAGCTCCGGAAAGCGACTGGAACCCGATGTCGTAAGTTCCTCCATCACCTCCGAATGTGATGAATTTGTAGGTGTCATCAATCTTTCCTTTTTTCTTAAGTACCTTGTAGGCTGTCTCAACTCCGCCCATGGTAGCACCGGCATTTTCAAACGCATTATGTATATAACTGTCTGTATATGATGTATAAGGATACATATATGTGGAAACTTCCAGACATCCCGTTGCATTACCTACGACTGCCTTATCTCCTTCATGAATCATCCTCAAAACATTTCCGACTGCGATTCCGGCGCCGCATCCTGCGCAAAGCCTGTGTCCGGAGGTAAATCTGGCAGGCTTTGAAACTGTTTCTTTAAAGTTATATCCCACTTTTCTTTCCTCCTATTCTCTTACGCCCAGATACCGGTAAAAGTCTTCGCTACCGCTGTCTGATACTATCTGTTTCAAATCATCAAGCACTTTATAAGCATGTTCTTCCAAAAGATCTCTTCCACCAAGACCGTATATATAATCCATAACCTCGGCTCTCACCTTTCCATAGAACATCGCCCTTGTTACCTCTGCCGAAAGCGGGCCTCCCACATTACAAAAGCTCTCTGCTCTGTCGAATATAGCTACCGCTTTAACACCTTTAAGCGCCGCTGCGACCTCCTTTGCGGGGAACGGGCGGAACATCCTTATCTTGATTACTCCAACCTTTTCTCCCTGCTGCCTCATACGGTCAACATATTCTTTCATTGTGCCTGCAGCAGAACCCATAATCACAAATGCATATTCTGCATCTTCCATTCTGTATTCTTCTATCAGGCCGTAATGTCTGCCAAATGTCTTTTCAAATTCGGCGGCCACCTCAGTTGCCACCCTCGGTACATTGGCCATACCCTCAGCCTGCGCTCTTCTAGCTTCCATATAATAATTAGTCACAGAATACGGTCCGACGGCAAGAGGCTCATCTTTATTTAAAAGATAGTGGTCCGGATTATATTCTCCGACAAAATCATGGACCTTTTCATCATCCTCAAGCAAGATGTTTTCTACGGCATGAGATGTGATAAATCCGTCCATGCACGACATTATCGGAAGCATTACATCAGGATGCTCGGCGATCCTGTATGCCATAATGAAATTGTCATAGGCTTCCTGATTGTTTTCAGCATAAATCTGTATCCAGCCGCAGTCCCTTGCACCCATTCCGTCGGAATGGTCGGCATTTATATTAATAGGTCCCGAAAGGGCTCTGTTTACCAGGGCAAGTGCTATCGGAAGTCTGTCCGAAGCCGCCACATGAAGCTCTTCCCACATGTATGCAAGTCCGCATGATGAGGTGGCTGTCAGAGTTCTGGCTCCTGCTGCCTCAGCTCCTATAGCCGCGCTCATTGCGCTGTGCTCAGATTCTACCGGGATAAACTCCGTATCTACCTTTCCGTTTGCCACAAAGCTTGAAAAATACTGCGGTATCTCCGTCGATGGTGTAATGGGAAAGGCCGGCATTACATCCGGATTAATCTGTCTCATGGCAATTGCTACCGCTTCATTGCCCGATAATCTATCTCTTTTTGACATCAGTTTATTCCCTCCATCGTTATGGCATCGAAAGGACAGACTTTTACGCAGATTCCGCATCCCTTGCAGTGATTGAAATCAAAGTCAAGCCTCTTAAGGTTTTCTACCGGTATCGCATTATCCGGACAAACCGGTATGCACAAAAGACATTGTTTACATTTTTCTTCTATAAATACAGGTGTGTTTGTGCGCCACTCACCTGTCATGGTATCTACCGCCGTACCCGGCTCATATATGCCAAGTCCGGTCGTAAGTTCGTGCCATTTACTCTGTTCGTTTATATCCTTACTGCTCACAAATTTATCAGCCACATTTCACCTCCGCATACGCCTTCTTTAGCGCCTGCATATTTCCTTCTACTACCTCGGGTTTTGTAGCAAACTTGTGCTCATATTGAGCCTGCATAGACTCAAAAAAAGCATTCTCTTCCATTACTCCGCATATCTTGACAATGGCAGCAAGCATAGGCGTATTGGGGAAATACTTCCCAAGAGCCTCAATTGATATCCTCCTTGCATCCACTGTATATACCTTGCCCTCATAACCTTTGAGATGCGGTTTTATCTCCTCAAGGGGACGCTCAGTGTTAATGAGAATACCACCTTCCTTTTTAAGTCCGGCAGTAACATCTACCGCCTCGAGCAATGTTTCATCTACCACTACCACATAATCCGGCTCATAAATATTTGAATGAAGCCTTATAACCTTGTCGGAAATTCTGTTATATGCGGTAATAGGTGCCCCCATTCGTTCCGGACCATACTCCGGAAACCCCTGAACATATTTTCCGGTTTCAAATGCCACATCAGCCAGAAGCAGTGCCGCCGTTTTTGCACCCTGTCCGCCGCGTCCGTGCCATCTTATTTCCAATGTATCCTTCACAAGCGTCTCCTTTCCTATCTTTTTACGCAAATATCTCGCGCACATTGTATCAATTATAGCAAATTTCGTGTAATTGTAAAGATATCATATACAGGAAAAAGCCACAGGAACCTGCTCCTGTGGCTTTGCAAATCTTAATAATAGGTAAACCGTTATTAAAGTTCCGGTTCTATCATACCGTAAGCGCCGTCTTTTCTCTTATATACAACGCTGATTTCTTCTGTCTCTGCATTCATAAATACAAAGAATGAATGTCCCAAAAGTTCCATCTGTATGCATGCATCCTCAGGATACATAGGTTTTACTTCAAATCTCTTGGTCTTGATGATGTTAACTTCTTCGTCTTCATACTCTTTGTCAAGGAATTCCTGTTTAAAGCCTGCTCCTCCGCCCTGCTTGCGGTCTACAATTTTATTCTTGTACTTTTTGAGCTGTCTTTCGATTACCTCTTCAACAAGATCTATTGACACATACATGTCGTTACTTACCTGCTCTGAGCGAATAATAGTGCCCTTCATAGGTATTGTAACCTCGATTTTTTTTCTCTCCTTTTCAACACTAAGCGTTACATTCACATCCACATCCGATGTAAAATACTTCTCAAGCTTGGACAAGCGCTCCTCCACAGCACTTCTCATGCCTTCCGTGATATCAATGTTTCTTCCGGTAATAATAATACGCATAAGTATCACCCCTTTGCTGTTTATTTGTATTATAATTGTAACATAAATGCGCATTTGTTTCCACAGATTTTTTACCTGTATACCTATTATTTATAAATAGTCAGCTTGGCTGCACATGGACCGTAAACATACAGCTTCCCTCCGCTTATGTAAGCCGTGGAATTTACAGCATATGTTGTATAATATTTGGATGTTGAATTGTTTCCGGCCTCTATGCAGGTCTCA
>CAJOOU010000052.1 GCA_905236735.1 uncultured Eubacterium sp.
GAGAGCCGTGAGAGGAGACAGCGCCGACTTATAAGATGACGGCAGCCAGAAATGCAAAGGGAAGGCTCCTGCCTTGGCACCAAATCCAAATAAAAGGCAGCCGCCCGCCGCATACATCCTTATACCTGCTGCCTCCTCTGCCACAGACCTTATTTCTTTAAAGCTTAAGGTGCCACACTCAGCCTGAAGCAAAAACAGCCCCATCAGCATTACCATTCCTCCCATGACACCAATCGCAAGGTATGTCCGGCCAGCCTTAAGTGCATCATCTGTTTCGCTAAACGCTACCCACACATAAGACGAAAATGACATTATTTCAAAAAACATAAACAGAGTGAAAAAATCTGCCGCAAATACCACGCCGCAGGTAGCTATAAAGGTGATTATCATATACCTGTATGCCCTGCCCTTATCTATATGCATTCCCTTAATCAAAAGTCCGTCCATATAATACCGCAGGCATACTCCTGCAGCTATCCATACCATAAGCATTAAAGCAGCAAAAACCACTTTAAAGTCTGTCGCTTCAAAGCTTATTCCCATGCCACAGATTTTTTCAAGTTCAATAATCATAATAAATTCCTCTCAGTTTCTTTAGAAAATGCTTTCTGTAACACTTTCAAGGTAACTGCCCAGAATATTCGGGCAAAGCCCGAGCACAAAAATAACGCACGCAAAGCAGATAAGAGGCAGCATCATCTTCCACCCCGGGTCTTTTATTCCTTTAAGGGTTTCATAGTCAAATTCCCTGCCCGGGAAAAATGCTTTAACCGATATGCTCATCATATATATAGCCGTTAAAAGGGCTGAAACAAGCAACGCTCCAAGCCCGGCATACCCAAGAATCGTGCCGCTTTCCGCAGCGCCTTTTGCTATATTCCACTTGCTTACAAATCCAGCCAGTCCCGGCACTCCCATAAGAGCCATTGAGGAGATTGTAAAGATTATAAAGGTTTTGGGCATTACCATCCCCATCCCGCGAAGTTCCGGCACAAGAGTTCTCCTGCTTTTGTGAATCACCGCCCCGGCGCAGAAAAAGCAGCATATTTTCATAAACGCATGGCAAATCATATGTGCAAAAGCGCCTGTAAGTGATGCAGGAGTCATCAGCAGTACTCCAAAAAGAATATATGAAAGGTTACTTACCGTAGAATACGCAAGCCTTCTCTTAAAATGCTGTTCCTTGAGAGCCCTGCTGCATCCGTACACTATTGTGAATATCGCCATAACCAAAAGTACATTCTGAGCCCAGCTACCATATAGAAAATCCGTGCCAAAACAAAAATATGTGAGCCTGATTGTAGCAAAGGCTCCGGCTTTTACCACAGCTACCGCATGTAAAAGCGCAGTCACCGGAGTGGGCGCAACTCCCGCACTCGGCAGCCAGCTTGAAAACGGAAACATAGCTGCCTTTACCGAAAATCCGCAAAAAGAGATAAAATATATGATTAAAAAAAGATTCTCATGACCTGTCACGCGGCTCATATCAAGCATTCCCCCCGCGGTAAAATTGGGAGTAATGCCGCATGTCACAATAAAAATCATCCCGATAAAGGCAAACGCCGCCCCGCCCAGGGAAAAGTACATATATTTGAGCGTTGCCGCAACTGCTTCTTTGGACAATTCATATATGACAAGCGGAATGGTTACAAGGGTAAGCATCTCATAAAAGAAATACATGGTAACTATATCCTCAGCAAATGCGATGCCAAGCGTTACTCCGTATGCAGCCAAAAAGAAGGTAAAAAACATTCTCGGGCGCAGAGCGTTTTCCATATATTCAAACGCATAAAGGCAGGCAAACGGCCAGAGCAGCGAAACAATGAGAGCAAATGCGCTGCCGGTCCTGTCGAGGAAAAGCGAGATTGTAAGATCTCTGGTAAAAGAAAATATTACAATACCGTTTGACGGCGGATTTAAAATCAGCATAATAACAACAGCCGATGTCAAAACCGCAAAAAACTCCGTATAAATTGTAAGTGCCTTCCGGCTTTTAAACGGTATTGCCCTTATAAGCGCTCCCGATATTACAGGCAAAAGCACCGCTACAACCAGATAAATATTGCTCATATCGCTTATACCTCTATAAAATCATTGATGTAATGCTGTCTATAACCTTTAAAAGCGGAGCCGGGCATATTCCGAGCACAATTGCTGCCGCTGCCGCCACCGCCGCAGGTATATTCATCAGATTAAGTTCCTCTTTGTTTTTACTATGTCTGTCATCTGCTCCCGGCAAAAATCCGTCTATGCACACCGGCAAGAGATAGCCGGCCGTTAAAAGCGCCGATATCAAAAGTATGACCGGTCCTGCCACCGCATATATACCACTGCCTAAGTCAAGTGCTCCAAGTGCCAGATGCCACTTGGATATAAATCCGCCAAAGGGAGGTATTCCAATAAGAGAAAGCGAGGCAAAAAGGAAAACCCATAAGCTTAGCGGGAGATATTTCCCTATAGCCCTGTAATCCTTAACATCGGTTTTTCCCGTTTTATATATGAATATTCCGGCCGTAAGAAAGAGTGCACACTTGGCAAAGGCATGAAATACCACCTGTAAAAGTGCCCCACAAAACGCCTCTTTTTCAAGCAGAGACAGGCCAAACAATGCGTAAGACACCTGACTTACCGTAGAGTACGCCAGCCTTTTTTTTAAATCAGGGGTAAAATATGCCATGCACGACCCCATAAGCACTGTAACAAGAGTAAGACCGCTCCACGCGCTCTGCACCCATGTCCCCCTTATAAAATCCGCTCCCACTATAAAGTAGAGCGTCCTTATTATCGCAAGTACTCCTCCCTTTACTATTATAGAGGAAAGGGCTGCAGATGCCGGAGCCGGAGCCACAGGATGTGCGCTCGGCAGCCATCCGTGCAAGGGAAACATACCGGCCTTTGCCCCAAAGCCTGCGAGCATACAGAAAACCGCAAACAAAAGTATACCTGTGTGTCCCGCAGTAAGTGCCGTATTAAGAGTCCCTCCGGGCGTAAATCTTAAGCTATCTGTATAGGCATTTAAAAAATAAATACAAAACAGTGCCAGATACGCTCCTATCAGCGAATAAAACAGATACTTAAGAGCTCCTTTTACCGCCTCATCGCTCCCGCTGTGCAAAACAAGCGGCATTGACGAGAGAGTCATAAGTTCATAAAACAGATAAAATGTCACCAGATTGGCTGAAAAATCCAGCGCTATAACCACTGCAAAAACTATAAGGAAAAATCCGAAATATCTGGTTTCATTTTTTTCATGTCTCATATACATACATGAGTACAGTCCGCAAATGCCCCATATAAAACAGGTAACTGTTGCAAACAAAGCTCCCGTGCCGTCAGCTGCAAACTCAAGGGCTATGCCGTCTACAAAAGAAAATGCCGTAAAACTTTCCTTTGAGCCCCAGGCCGCAAAAAGTGCTGCTGCAATGCTTATGCCAAGCACAGCCATAGCATATATATGCAGTTTTTTCACATCATCTTCCTTAGCATCCCACTGCCCGGCCTTAAGGTGCATCCTTAAAGACCTTATCAGCAGTGCGCATCCTCCCAATGCAGATATGATGGAAGGCAAAACAAGCCAAAAATTCATATTCCCTCCAAGTACTTATGCAAAAAGCGACACACCCTTTTCAATCAGAGCTATCACAGGCTCAGAGAAAAGACCAAGAAAAATATTGAGTACCGAAAGCAGTATTATAGCAATACTTTTGGCCATCTGATCTTTGGGGCGTATCCTCTGTTTTGTGTCTGTCCCTTCAGTGTCTGTATATATCCTTATCATTGTTTTAAGATAGTAAACCGTGTTAAGTATGGTGCTTAAGGCGAGCGCAATCATTGTCGGCAGCAGCTTATTCGTGCTGACAGCCGCTGCCTCTGCAAACAGATACTTGGATATAAATCCGGCAAACATAGGTATGCCAACCATTGAAAGAGCTCCCACCGAAAAAGCCGCCCCCGCAAGTATGTTTCTGTGCCCGGAGCCTGTAAGCGCCTTAAAATCCTTGTGAGTATCAGAAGCCTGCGAAAGCCCTGACGCTGACAGAAACAAAAGGCTCTTTGTCGCCCCGTGACATATAATATGATAGACACTTGCAACAAGGCCATAGGTCGTACCAAGACCTATTCCCATATAAATATATCCTATCTGCGCCACCGATGAATACGATATCATCGAATTAATATCCGGAGCATTCATTGTATGTACAGACCCCATTATCATACCCATTATGCCGAAAACAAAAAGCACATTCAACACGCCGCTCTGCCACATCGTTTTCATCCCGATTACTCTTAAAAATATCTTAATCAGCAAAAGTATATATCCTTTTGATACAAGTGACGATAAAATTGCCTGGGACGAAAGAGTCGCATTGCCGTAAGCATTGGGCACCCATGTGTGAAACGGATAAAGTGCGCTTTTTATCGCAAGACCTATCGCCATAAGTCCTATTGCCAGCATAAGAGGCATCCGGTATGTGCCTTCCTCCATAAGAATACTTACCTGCTCCTTAATCGGGCTCATCAAAAGCTCTCCCGTTACGGAATAGAGATAACATATCCCCAGAAGAAGCATACCCGAGCCTATAAGGCTCATTATCATATACCTCATTGCCGCCTCAAGGCTTCGTCCGCTCTGACGGCTCATTATAAGTCCGCATGCCGATATTGTATTAATCTCTACAAAAACATATGCAGTGAAAATATCGTTTGTAAAGACAAGGGCGATAAGAGAGCTTAAAAGGAGGTTTACCATTACATAGTAAAGATTCTTTTTGCTCTCCTCTATCTCCGCCTCAAGTTCAAGGCTGCCGCCCATCATGGACAAAAACATTATCACGCAGAAAAATACCGCCATAAAGGCTTCAAGTATTCCTATCCTGATTTCGTTGCCCCAAGGCGAAGGAAAGTGTCCCATTTTATATACATAGACCTCTCCCGTTTTTATGCAGTAAAACAGGAGGCAGACCATCATAGTCCCTATGGCAAGGATGACAAAACGGTTTAAAATCCTGGCCTTTTTTGCAGAAAGAGCCGTGGATACAGGTCCCGAAAACAGCGAAAGTATTATTGAAAACAGAGGGAAATTTACCGCAAACGCCATTATCTGCCCTCCTCATTTCTGATTGCCGCCGATATCTCATCAAGATTTAAGGTATGATATCTGTCGTAAAGCCTGATGGTAAGTGACAGCATAAGAGCCGTAACAGACACCGATACCACTATTCCCGTTAGTACAAGCCCGCTCGGAACCGGGTTTATATACCGGGTTTTATCGCCGTTTATAATGGGAGCGGCAAAGCCGTCAATATAGCCCTTAAGCGCCAGAAAAAGATACATGGCCGTATCCATAATATTAAAACCGATTATCTTTTTGATAAGATTTTTCTGCAAAAGCAGATTTGAAAATCCTATACAAAAAAGCATCATCGATATCTCTTCCATATAATTGGTAAAAAAATCCGAAAGCTGCATCCTTAATATCCCCCCTTCCTGAACATTGCATAGAAGGTATACATCGTGCCGGCCACAACTATGCCGACGCATATATTTAAAATCAAAATAAGTCCGCTCGATAAAATATTTCCCGGAGTACCTAACGGTATAACAGACTCTATTCCGTTAGCCCCCGTATAAAAGGAATACATCTTGCAGAAGGCGTATGTACCTAAAGCCCCTATACTTGTTACCTTATAGGTTTTCACCGTAAAAAATCTCTCCGTCTTTTCAAAGCCGAACGCATTTAGATAGAGTATCAGTCCCGCTCCTATTATGGCGCCTCCCGAAAACCCGCCTCCGGGTCCGAGATGACCTGCCAAAACCACATATATACCGAAAATGATAATCGGCGGCACCAGTATTTTGGCACAGGTCTGCAAAATTACATCATTTTTCGGTTCATGGAGTCTGTCACTTTTTTCCGCCTCCCCGGGTCTGTCCTTCCTGAGCAGTATAAGCACCGCGCAGGTAGCTATGAAAAGCACATGTGATTCTCCGAGGGTATCAAATGCCCTGTAATCAAGTATCATTCCCGTTACGGCATTTACAGCCCCGGTCTCCTTTAGACCGTCGTTTATATATCTTTCCGACACCTCGTTATTTACCGGGTTATCAGCGTTTCCGAAAGGCGGCAGGTTATATACCGCCATCATAAAAATAACTATCAGGAATATGCAGAAGACCACGCAGAATATTTCATAAATCCTTGAAAACTTTTTAAGCATTTTCGTCCTCCTTTTTTTCATCTACCATCCTGTGTATTTTCTTCAGGGTAATAAAAAAGAGTACGCTCGTTATACCCGCTCCGACGGCAGCCTCAGTAATAGCCAGATCGGGAGACTCTATCATTATCCATATAATGGACATCACAAGGGAGTAAGTCATAAATATAAGTATAGAGTTAAGCAGGTTTTTGGCGAGACTTACAGCCACGGCACAGACTATGAGAAAGAGCATAAGTATATTCATAAAAACACTCATTTTTCCTCCTCCTTTATCTCAATTTTTTCGTAATTGCCTTCTGCCTCTCCCACGGTAATCTCAAGCCTTGAAATAAGATGTGACGAAACCGGAGAAGCCAGCCACAAAAAAAGGATTACGAGTCCGATTTTTAAGGATGTAAAGCTTATTCCCTCTATTAAAATAAGGCCGAGCAGCACTATACCTATACCAAGAGTATCCCCTATAGCTGCGGCATGCATTCTGTTCAAAACATACTTAAACCGGAAAACCCCAATCATCTCCACTATAAAAAATACCAGTCCGAGCAGGATTAAAATCATCCCCAGAACAGTCATAACATCACCTGCCATCTTTCTCCTCCTCTTTTTTCTCCAGATATACTCCTGTGTATACCTTTGTAAGAACAACAACTGCAAGGAAGCTTATCATTGCATAAATCAGGCATATATCCGCCAGATACCCTTCTCCCAGAAATACCGTAAGTATGGCTATAACCGCCATAACCATTGTCCCCATCATATTGGTTGCCACGATTCTGTCCGATACCTCCGGTCCTATTATGGCTCTTACAAGGCAGAGTATGATAAGGATGGCAAAAACAACAAGTGCAAGTGTCAAAAGTCCAATGCATATGCTGTTAATCACTTCATTTGAACTAAACATATCTTTCCTCCCAGTTTTTCAGTAGCTTTACAAAAATGGATTTTTCAATGCCCTCAGCAAGTTTTTTATCAAGGCAATGCACGGTAAATGTATCTCCCTCAAGTTCGGCCGTAATGGTTCCGGGTGTAAGTGTTATGGCGTTTGCCAGAAAAGCCCTGAGCTGCGGTGATTTGATATCGGTTTTAAACCTCACAAGAGCAGGACTTGGCTTTCTTTGGGGACTGATTATAATGCGCATAACATATCCGTTAGCCTTTATGATTTCAACCAAAAGTACAGCAATATAGTAAATAAAGTAAACTATACTCTTATATATTATCTTTTCTTTTTTTATGGAATGATTCAGGAATCTGATGCTGAAAAAGAGCATAAACGCCGCCACTATCGCCCCAATGATAAGGATTTCAAGTGTAAACTTCCCATTAAATACAATAAACAGTAAAAGATACAATGCGTACATCTTATACCCCCTAAACCACATACTTTATTTTAAAACTTTTAAAATAATATTCAAGTATTTTTCAGATTTGCCAATTTGAAGTTTAAAGACTATACTATATATAACCGGGGGCTACATTTTGTGACAGGTGTATCTATCCGCCTGTAAACAGCATGGCCTTGCGGGGCAATCAGCAAAAGAGGGAAAATATGAACTATAGAAACATTGAAGAAGAAATTGCAAACAGAATGTACGACCTTGATGAGGACGCCTACAAATGCTGTCAAAGCGACCTTGGCAAACTCTACTCAGGCAGCCGCGCAAGCACGGTACAGCAGATTATTCATAACTTAAAAACCGGACAGCGCAAAGAAATCACCAATGAAATAATGATAATCAGCAACATGATTAATACAGTCACCGGTCCGGACTTTGACAGACTCACCTCTGAATGTCATTCATTAAACGAGGTTATAAGCGGATATGTCGGAGCCGGAATTACCGCTGATATGCAGATGGACGAATACTCTCTTCCGATGCGCTATCATGCAAGCAACAGCCCACACACCATTATCTCTATAGGAAGGGAATTCGGCAGCGGCGGACACGAAATCGGATATCTTCTTGCTCAAAAACTTGGTTTTTCTTTCTACGACAAAGAAATTCTCACAATGGCCAATGCCGAACTGGGGATTGATGCAACGCCAAGTGATGAAGCCACATCACAAACAAGTTTCGGAGCTTCACTTGCCAAAAAGAAAATTTCATATTTTGGCATTACCACAAGTGATGCCCTGTTTTTTAAACAAAGCGAGCTCATCATAAAAAAAGCCATGACCGAAGACTGTGTTATTTTGGGCAGGTGTGCAGATGTAGTTCTGGAAAAAGAGGGTATAGCCTGTCACAGCATATATATAGGTGCTCCCATCGAAGCGCGAATAGCCCGTAAAATGAAAATAGAAAACATCAGCGAAGATGCAGCCAGAAAGCTCGTGAACACAACCGACAAAAAAAGGCGCGACTATTACAATCATTATGCCGGACGAAAATGGGGACATGCAGGAAACTACGATCTTTCAATAAACAGCGCTGCCCTCGGAGTGGAAGGCAGTGTCGATATGATTCTCAGAATGGTTAATAAAACCCTGGAAGCCAAATCTTCAATATAGACTCCATATCCTATAATTTCCTATTATGTAAAAGATGCAACAGGCGCTTACCTGTTGCATCTTTTTATTTCTGATTAACCACATATCTCTTATGGAATTTCTCATAGGGTACACCAAAATAATTGGCACCGTCCTCTTCGCTTATCATTCCATGATCTATGAAATCAAATATAACCGAATATGCACCGTCTCTCATGGCCTCAGCCCTTATGAGATTTTCTTCGTATTCACTCATTACGCCCGCTGTTTTTTCTGCCGGCGCTTCCTTTATTTCGTCACCGGATTTAAGTTTTTTAACTTCCTCTTCCGTAAGTCCGGTATATCTTGCTATAAATGAATATCCACAGCCATCCTCGAGCATATTCTCCGCAATACGGTTTATTCTGTCCGCAGCATATTCTTCCATCATCTCTATGACTTTCTCGTCCATGTCCCTGTCCTTTCAACTCTGCTTGATTTTTTTCTCCACTGTGTTATTATAAAGCAAGTTACTAAAAAACACAACGGAGGTCAGTATATGTCAGACACATGTTCAAGCGGAAGCTGCGAGGGCTGCTCATCAGCAGGCAACTGCGATAAACCGCAGAGCTTTTTAGAGCCGCTAAATCAGTTTTCTGAAATCAAAAAAGTCATAGGCGTTGTCAGCGGCAAAGGCGGCGTGGGTAAATCATTTGTCACCGGTTCTCTCGCATCGGCAATGGCAAGAGCCGGATATAAGGTCGGAATAATGGATGCCGACATTACAGGTCCTTCCATCCCTAAAATGTACGGGGTACACGGTCCGGCAATAGGCGATGAGTTCGGAGTACAGCCGGTAAAAGCAAATGACGGCACAAAGATAATGTCAATCAATCTCCTTATGGAGGATGAAGAAGCTCCCGTTATCTGGAGAGGCCCGGTAATAGCCGGAACAGTTAAACAGTTCTGGACAGAGGTCACCTGGGGGCAGCTCGACTATCTCTTCGTAGATATGCCGCCGGGAACAGGTGATGTACCGCTTACTGTATTTCAGTCCATTCCGATTGACGGTATCGTCATAGTCACATCACCTCAGGAGCTGGTTAGCCTCATTGTTAAAAAAGCCTACAATATGGCTGACAAAATGAATATACCTGTACTTGGTGTGGTAGAAAACTACAGCTATCTTATCTGCCCTGATTGCGGAAAGCATATCAGCGTATTCGGAGAAAGCGGTATAGACGAAACCGCATCAGAGCTCGGCATAGAAGTCCTCGGCAAACTTCCTCTTAATCCGGACTATGCCAAGGCAGCCGATGAAGGCAGATTTGAGACTCTTGAAGTTGAAGGTCTTGAGCCTGCAATTGAGAAAATTAAAGCATTGTAAATATGTCAAGACTCGCTCGCGAGTCTTGCGCGCCGGATTCGGGTCTGCTTCAGCAGACAAATTCCTGTCCGAATCC
>CAJOOU010000053.1 GCA_905236735.1 uncultured Eubacterium sp.
CAAAATAACGGCTTTTGAATAATACGCCGCTCCGGATACAGTCTTTACTCCTTTAATCACTCCGTCTTCCACAATTATTTCGGTAACTTCCGCCTGCTTAATTGTAAGATGATCTGTATTTTCAAGAGTCATCCTCATAGTCTTACTGTATTCTGCCTTGTCAGCCTGAGCACGGAGTGAATGTACCGCAGGTCCTTTTGACTTATTAAGCATCTTTGACTGAATAAAGGTTTTGTCTATATTTTTTCCCATCTGTCCGCCAAGAGCATCCAGTTCTCTTACAAGATGACCTTTTGAACTTCCCCCGACATGGGGATTACAGGGCATAAACGCTATTGAATTAATACTTACGGTAAAGATAATCGTTTCAAGTCCGAGTCTGGCGGTTGCCAGCGCGGCCTCACAGCCGGCATGTCCCGCTCCTATGACACAGACATCATATTTTTCTTCTATCATTGTTTTTCCAATCTCTACTTTCCCATACAAAATTTTGAAAATATTTCATCTATCAAATCCTCACCAACAGACTCTCCGGTAATTTCTCCAAGTGCCTCATATGCACTCTGCAAATCTATGGATAAAAAATCCTCGGGCATCTCATTTTCAATACCTGTCTTAACGAGTCTGAGGGAATTTAACGCCTTTTCAAGACACAGTCTTTGCCTCTCATTTGTTATATATATTTCATCATTGAACGAAATATCTCCCAGTGCAAACATTTCTTCAATGGTTTTTTCAAGTTCTTCTATTCCTTCTTTTTCTTTTGCTGATATCGGAATAATTGATTTATCAAGCAATTTTTTCACATCATCTTCCGATATTACATTTTCAATATCTGTTTTGTTAAACAAAACAATTGCCTTCTTGTCATAAAGCAGCTCTATTATTTCCCTATCGTTGGTATCAAGTTCTCTTGAAGAATCCACAACAAAAAGAACGAGATCTGCTTCCTCTATAATATTCTTTGCCTTTTCTACTCCTATCTGTTCTATCACATCATCGGATTTTCTTATTCCGGCAGTATCTATAATATTAAGGCTCAACTCTCCGAGTTTAATGTGCTGTTCTATCACATCCCTCGTAGTTCCTTCTATATCTGTTACAATGGCCTTCTCTTTTTTTGCAAGAGCATTTAAAAGTGAAGATTTTCCGGCATTGGGCTTTCCTACTATTGCCGTCTGTATGCCTTCCTGAAGCATACTTCCGTTATTATAACTTTTTATAAGCTTCTCTGTCTCATCAATAAGCCCGCAAACAACATTATTTATCTTTTCATAATATCCGTCAAGTGTATAATGTTCGGGATCATCAAGTGCAGCCTCGATAAATGCAGTCTGCTCAAGTATTATCGCCCTGCATGAAGAAATTTTTTTGTAAACAGACCCCTGCACCTGTGAAACCGAACTTTTTCTGGCAAATTCATTTTTAGAATTAATCAGATCAATTACCGCCTCTGCTGAAGAAAGATCTATTCTTCCGTTAAGAAAAGCTCTCTTTGTAAACTCACCCGGTTCTGCCGGTCTTGCTCCGGCGCTTACTACGGTGTTTAAAATATCCTGCATGACCTTTATACCGCCATGACAATCTATCTCCACAGTATCTTCTTTTGTATAGCTGTTCGGCGCAAGCATTTTAAGTACCATTACTTCATCAATGACCTCATTGCCTTTTTTTATAAAGCCATAGCTCACCGTATGGGATTTCACATCGGAAAATCTCAAATTTTTGTTTTTCATCGTAAATATTTTATCCACGATTTCTACGCTTTTACTTCCACTTATCCTCACTATCCCTATTCCTGATGGGGACATGGCCGTAGCTATTGCTGCAATGGTATCATCAAACATAATTACTCCTATCCGACTAATATAAAAAGAATAAAGGTTGCTATATAACAATAACAACCTTTTTCCAGCACTGCTCTATTTTTTAAGCGTTACCACTATATGACGATAAGGCTCATCACCTTCGCTGTGTGTTGTTACATAGCTGTCATTTTGAAGTGCATAATGTATAACTCTTCTCTCAAACGGATTCATAGGTTCAAGAGTAACAGGTCTCTTTGTCCTCTTTACCTTAAATGCGATATTTTTGGCAAGATTTTCAAGAGTCTCTTTTCTTCTCTGTCTGTAATTCTCCGTATCAAGCTTAACCTTTATGTATTCTTCGGAGTTCTTATTTAATACAAGACTTGTAAGATACTGCAGAGAATCAAGTGTCTGTCCTCTCTTACCTATGAGAATACCCATATTTTCACCTATCATATTAATATCAATGGCATTATCAATCTCATCTTTTTTTATTTCAAACTCCACATCTAAGTCCATGGTTTTCATTACACTTGAAAGGAATTCTTTTGCTACATCTTCTATAGAATTCTTTTTCTTTGCTTTGATTACCGCTGGCTTGTTTCCAAGTCCCAAAAATCCCGAACTTCCTTTTTCAATTACCTCATATTCAAGCTGATCACTTGTAACTCCGAGTTGTACCAAAGCTTCGGTTACGGCGTCTTCTACCGTTTTACCTTCTACCTGTATATATTCCATTATTCCATCCCCTTACTTCGTATTTCTTTCATTAAATTCTTTTACCATATTTGCTCTTGCACTGAGTGAGCCGGGCTTTGCCTTTGATTTATACTCATTGGCTTTTGAAAGAATTTCATTTCTTTCTTCTTCCGATACACTTGAACCTTTAAGAGTTCTTGTGTTAAGCTGGGCAGCCTGATTCATTCTTTCAATGTTTGCAGCTCTCTTCTTTCTTTTTTCCTCAGCCTTTTCCTTGTTCTTTTCTATTATTTCATTAAGGTCTATTTTGTCAAAATGTTTATTTAAAATAAACTGATAAAAGCTCCTTATTACACCACCGGCAATCCAATAAAGTCCAAGACCTACAGGAAGTGTGAATGCAAGGAAAACAGAAAAAAGAGGCATGGTATAATTCATTGTCTTCATCTGCTGCGCCATTGCGTCATTCGGATCTGCCGAAGCCTGAGGCATAAGCTTAAAGTTGAGAAGCTGTACCGCTCCCGCAAGTACAGGTATAAGTATTGCGAGTATTACCAGTAAATAAGATCCACTTTTAAAACTGCTGGTAATTATATACTGCGGAGAATTAGTAATATTTAAAAAACAGAAATTGTTTATGTTGTTAAATGCTTCCTGTACTGAATCGAAATCAACCGTTGGAAATCCTTCTGAAAGGGTATCCCAATTTGTCGGTGAAAGCTTATATAAAATATCAACGATTCTGTTCTGCACATCATTATCACTTGATATATCTGATATGGATAAAGATGATACTCCTATATTTCTGAGGGATATATTAAAGTTTTCAACTATACCGTCAAAAGTACTTTTATATCCTTCGGTTGCCATTATACCGTCAACTGCCGGCATAAGTGTTTCCTTTACCTTTGTTACATAGGCAGGAACATTGTAAATAACTCTGTATAACGGGAACAGGAACAATATAGACAAAAATGCCTGTGCACATGATCCGCTTGGTGATATACCATACTTATCATATACCTGTCTCTGCTCTTCCATCATTTTCTGCTGAGACTGCTGGTCTCTCTTATCCTTATATTTTTTCTGGATTTCTTTAATTTCAGGCTGCATCTTCTGCGAAAGCCTTGAAAACTTCTGCTGTTTATATGTCAGCGGAAGCATAAGTGTATAAATAATAAAGGTAAGTAATATTATTGCCACACCTATATTATTTATCCCTATTGCACAAAGTCCATTGTACAATATGTCCATTATCTTTCCCAGAAGAATTGCTATCCATCCAAAGATTTTCATCTTGCCAACATAAGCTGTTGCTAAAACCGGATAGGACATTTAATTCTACCTCCTAATATTACGGAACAGGATCATACCCACCTTTTGAAAAAGGATTGCATCTCATAATTCTCCACGCAGCAAGAGCCGAACCCTTTATAGCCCCATACTTTTGCACAGCTTCCAGCCCATAGCATGAGCATGTGGGATAGTAAGGACATCTGGTCCTTTTAAGTGGTGATAAATATTTTTGATACAATCTTATAAGGTATATTAAAATATTTTTCATTATAATCCGTCTTCTTTGTTTCCCTTACAGTTTACCATCTGTAATATGGTGAAGATTTCCCAAGTGCAATAGAGACTTCTCGATTTCAAAATAATTTAAGTCCCTTGCCTGCATCCTTGCGACGACTACAATATCCAGCCCGGTGCTGAATACATCTTCATTTAGTCTGTAACTTTCTCTTACAAGTCTCGTGATATGATGTCTGACTACGCTGTTTCCGACTTTTTTACTTACGGAAATTCCTATTCTGTTTATATCCATTCCATTCTCTTTTACATACATGACGAGTTGTCTGTTCGCCTTTGATGTTCCACTCTTATATACTTTTTGAAAATCCTTATTTTTTTTTAATGATGTAGAGAACTTCATAGATTTATCCTTTTCTTTTCAGAAGAAAAAAAGACCACATTATTGTGGCCTTAAAATTCGTCTTATGCTGATAATTTCTTTCTTCCCTTTAATCTTCTAGCAGCTAAAACTTTTCTTCCGCCAGCTGTACTCATTCTTGCTCTGAATCCGTGTACTTTAGATCTGTGTCTTTTCTTCGGCTGGTATGTCATTGTACCTTTTCTCATTTCACTGCACCTCCTTTATATATTCCAAATAGTATTTTTCGTGAAAACATCAACACCAATTATATTCATAATACATTATTTAGTCAAGAGGAAATTAGCAAGAAATCGCTGTTTTACAATAAATTTTTTTTATAGGTTTCCATAAATTATCCAATTTTTGTGGATAACATGTTGATAAGTAGTTGAATAAATGGTTGATAAAATTTGGATAAATAATTATATGAGGCTCTAATTCCCGATTTTAGTGATTTTTAAGTGTTCATACTTATTTTTTAGATTTTTTTTTAAATTCCTTTATATGGCAAATTATAATTGAAATAAAGGCATAAATGGAGTATTATATTATGGTAGATTATTATGTAAGGAAACGGTGAATCAATGGAAGTCTTAAAGGAAAAATGGGAAGAAATATTAAAGCTCGTCAGGGAGGAACACGAACTTACTGATATTTCTTTTGATACCTGGCTTAAACCGCTTAAACTTGTTAAAGTTGAAAACGGCGCCGTTTATATTCTTGTTCCATCCGAACAGATGGCAATCAAATATCTCGAAAGAAAATACGAACTTCCTCTTAAGGTAGCTATAGGTGAGATTACCGGAGTCGAATACGAAATTAAATTCATCCTCCCTAATCAGCTGGAAGAAGAAACTACTAGTAATAATGAAGAAACTCATTCCGTTAATGTATCAAATGATGATATTAATTTAAGAGAAAACCTTACTTTTGATACCTTCGTTGTAGGTAATAATAATAAATTTGCTCATTCAGTTGCAGTTGCGGTTGCAGAATCACCGGGAGAATTTGACAGTTATAACCCTCTCCTCATATATGGAGGCCCGGGTCTGGGTAAAACCCACCTTATGCAGGCGATTGCTCATTATATTAAAGAAACCAATCCTTCCTATATAGTAAGATATGTTTCATCTGAGGTATTTACAAATGAGCTTGTATCAGCTCTCGGAAAAAAAACAATGCCTCAGTTCCGTGAAAAATACAGAAATGTAGATGTACTTTTAATTGACGATATCCAATTCATCATAGGCAAGGAACAGACCCAGGAAGAATTTTTTAATACCTTCAATATTCTCCATTCATCCAAAAAGCAAATCGTTATTTCCAGCGATAAGCCTCCAAAGGAGATGAAAAATCTCGAAGAAAGAATTTCTTCAAGACTTGTATGGGGAATAATGGCAGATATCAGTTTTCCTGATTACGAGACAAGGCTTGCTATTTTAAATAAAAAAGCAGAACTCGATAATTTCTCCGTTAGCAGAGATGTTCTGGATTATATAGCTACAAACTTTACTTCAAATATTCGAGACCTTGAGGGTGCCCTTAATAAATTAAAAGCATTTTCAAATCTCCAAAAACAGGACATAACATTGGAAATTGCAGAACAGGAACTTGCAAATATGATTTCCCCAAATTCCAAAAAAGAAATAACGGTGTCATATATTGTAGATGTTGTCTGCGACCATTTTCATATTTCAAATGATGACATTATATCATCAAACAGAAGTAATGATGTAGCCTATCCCCGGCAGATTGCTTTTTATCTCTGCAAAAAATTTACCAATTCCACCCTTAAAGACATAGGTGGAAAGATAGGTAACAGAGACCATTCTACCGTTAAACACGGTGTGGATAAAATAGAAAAAGAATATGATAACAGTGTGGATACCCGTAATCTTATAGACACTCTTATTAAAAAGATAAATCCATAATAATTTATATATCCACATTTATAAACAAAAGATTAACCTCAAATAAACACGGTTATAAGTTTTAACTTTTGAAATTAAGTCCCATTTTATATGGGTTTTGGGAGTTATAAACATATCAACACTCCCTACTAATACTACTACTAAAATAATATTTATTTATTGATAAGGGAAGGAGTTTTTCTAACTATGAAAATATTATCAAACAAGGCTGACCTTATGCAGGCAGTAAACATTGTTTCAAAGGCTGTAGCTGTAAGGAGTACTATTTCCATTCTTGAATGTATACTTATAACAGCAAGTGGAAATGAAATAAAGATGACTGCCAATAATACAGAACTTGGTATAGAAACAGTTGTAAACGGAACTGTTATAGAAGGAGGAGTAATTGCTCTGGATGCCAAAATAATATCGGATATCATAAGAAAGCTTCCTGATAATGAGGTGGCAATAAGTACAGACGATAAATTTAAAACATCCATAGTTTGTGAAAAGGCTCATTTTGAAATTACCGGTAAATCAGGAGATGATTTTTCTTATATTCCTGATTTGGAAAAAAGCGATGCAATAGAAATATCTCAGTTTACATTAAAAGAGGTAATCAGACAAACAATATTCTCAATAGCTGCAAGTGAAAACAATATTGTTATGACAGGTGAGCTTTTTGAGATAGAAGATAATATATTAAAGGTAATATCACTTGACGGACACAGAATATCCATAAGAAAGATAGAACTTAATGACAGTTATCCACATAAAAAGGTGATAGTTCCGGGTAAAACTCTTCAGGAACTTAATAAGATTCTTACCGGAGAGTCGGATGAAATAGTACAGCTTTTTATAACAGAAAATCATATAACATTTATGTTTGATCAGACAATTGTTGTATCCAGACTAATAGATGGCAATTATATTGATACATCAAAGATGATATCAACTGATTATGAGACAAAGGTAACGGTCAATAAAAGAGAACTTTTTGATTGTATAGACAGAGCTACTCTTTTATCAAAAGAAGGTGATAAAAAACCTGTAGTAATAAATGTAAATGACGAAGCAATGGAAATAAGAATGACTTCATTTATAGGAAGTATGAATGAAGAGATAGAGATAAAAAAGGAAGGGAAAAATATCCTTATAGGATTTAATCCCAACTTCTTTATTGATGTACTCAGGGTAATAGATGATGAAGAAGTCAGCCTTTATATGATAAATCAGAAATCACCATGCATAATAAAGGATGATAAGGAAAACTTTATTTATCTGATTCTCCCTATTAATTTCAGCAGCGTTGAAAGGTAAAAAGATGGAAAAGGTTTATATAAAAGATGATTTTATTAAGCTTGGACAAGCTCTTAAATTAGGGAAAGCTGTTGGATCGGGAGCAGAGGCAAAGGAAGTAATTTTGGAAGGTCTTGTGGAAGTAAATAATGAGGTGTGCTTCCAGAGAGGAAAAAAACTAGTCAGCGGAGATGTAATAAACTATAACGGAGAAATACTGGTAATAGAAGAATATGATCATTAAATCTCTTAAGCTTAGTAATTACAGAAATTATGATGAATTAAAAATAGATTTTGATAAAAGTATCAATATCTTATATGGAAATAATGCACAGGGAAAGACAAATATTTTAGAAGCGGTCTATCTAAGTGGAACAACCAGATCCCATAGGGGAAGCAAGGATAAAGAAATAATAAAATTCGGATGTGATGAATCTCATATATGTGTATCTGTTGATAAAGAAGGCAGGGATTTTCTAATAGACATCCATTTGAAAAAAAACAGACCAAAGGGAATAGCAATTAACAAGGTTCCGATAAAGAAGGCATCAGAAATATTCGGAATTCTTAATCTTGTGGTTTTTTCTCCGGAAGATTTATCAATAATAAAGGCAGGACCTGCCGAAAGAAGAAGATTTATAGACAGTGAACTTTGCCAGCTTGATAAAGTATATCTTTACGATTTGACTATATATAACAAAGCTTTAAATCAGAGAAATAAGTTATTAAAGGATATAGGGTTTAATGCATCACTTGAGGATACTCTCGAAGTATGGGACAGACAGATAGTTGATTACGGGAAGAAAATAATTTCCCGTAGAAAAAGTTTTGTACAAAAACTTAATAATATAATAAAGCCCATTCACAAAAATATAACAGAAAATAACGAGGCTTTGAATATTGTTTATGAAGAAGATGTATCTGAAAAAGAGTATGAAGAAAAATTCTTTGGAAGCAGACAAAGAGATATAAAAATGGGATATACTCATGTAGGACCTCATAAAGATGACCTAAATTTTGAAGTTAATGGAATAGATATGAGGAAGTATGGTTCACAGGGGCAGCAAAGGACCTGTGCTTTATCACTTAAACTTGCAGAGATAGAGCTTGTAAAAGAGACAGTAAAAGAAATGCCGGTACTTTTGCTTGATGATGTATTATCAGAACTTGATTCGGCAAGGCAGAATCTTTTGCTTAATCAGATAAAGGATATTCAAACAATAATTACCTGTACGGGAGTAGAGGATTTTATAAAAAACAGATTTCATATAAATAAAATATTTCATGTGGAAAATGCGAAGGTTAGTATAAAGGAAAGTCTGTAAGGACTTTAACAGGATTTGACAGGAGGCAGAAAATGGCGAACGAATACGGTGCCGACCAGATACAGATATTGGAAGGTCTTGAAGCAGTAAGAAAAAGACCGGGAATGTATATAGGAAGTATTTCATCTAGAGGATTACATCATCTTGTGTATGAGATAGTTGATAATGCGGTTGACGAAGCATTGGCCGGATATTGTGATACCATTGATGTTTACATTAATAAAGATAATTCGATAACCGTAATTGATGACGGAAGAGGTATACCGGTGGGAATAAATCATAAGGCCGGAAAATCTGCACTCGAAGTAGTATTTACGGTACTCCATGCCGGAGGCAAATTCGGAGGAGGAGGATATAAGGTATCCGGAGGTCTTCACGGAGTAGGTGCATCTGTAGTTAATGCACTTTCAGAACACCTTGAAGTAGAGGTGTGCAGAGAAGGAAAGGTATATTCCCAAAAATATTCAAGAGGAAAAACACTTTGCGAAGTATCTGTAATAGGAGAGTGTGAAGAAGGAAAAACCGGGACAAAAATAACCTTCCTTCCGGATTCACAGATATTTGAAGAAACAGTATATGATTATGATATATTAAGAACCAGATTAAGGGAAACAGCCTTTCTTACAAAAGATCTTAAGATAAGACTTCATGATTTAAGAGAAGAAAAAGAAAGGGAAGATGAATTCCATTATGAAGGTGGAATAAAGGAATTTGTTACCTTCCTTAACGGAAGCAAAGAACCTTTATATGGGGATGTACTGTATTTTGAAGGAAATAAAGACAATGTATATGTAGAAGTAGCTCTTCAGCATAATGATTCATTTACGGAATCGACATATTCATTTGTAAATAATATTACAACTCCGGAAGGAGGAACTCATCTGGAGGGATTTAGAAGAGCTCTTACAAAAATATTTAACGACTATGCGAGGTCCAATAAACTCTTAAAAGAAAATGAGGAGAACCTCTCCGGTGAGGATATCAGAGAGGGACTTACGGCAATAGTAAGTATTAAAATAGAAGACCCGCAGTTTGAAGGCCAGACAAAACAAAAACTTGGAAACAGCGAGGCGAGAGGAGCTGTTGACAGTGTATTATCTGAAGGACTTAAAATATATCTTGAACAGAATCCTTCAGTAGCGAAAACAATATGTGAAAAGTCAATTCTTGCTCAAAGAGCGAGAGAGGCTGCAAGGAAAGCCAGAGATCTGACAAGAAGAAAATCGGCTCTTGATGGTATGGCTCTGCCGGGAAAACTGGCAGATTGTTCCGACAAAAATCCGGAAAACTGCGAGATATTCATAGTAGAGGGAGACTCGGCCGGAGGAAGCGCAAAGACTGCAAGAAGCAGGGCAACTCAGGCTATACTGCCACTTAGAGGTAAGATATTAAATGTAGAAAAGGCAAGGCTTGATAAGATATATGCCAACGCTGAAATAAAAGCTATGATTACAGCATTCGGTACAGGTATACATGATGACTTTGATATATCAAAGCTGCGTTATAATAAGATAATTATAATGACAGATGCCGATGTGGACGGAGCTCATATAAGTACATTACTTCTCACCTTCCTTTATAGATTTATGCCGGAACTTATAAAGCAGGGACATGTTTATCTTGCCACACCACCTCTTTATAAGCTGGAGAAAAATAAAAAAGTATGGTATGCATACAGTGATGAAGAACTTAACAAGATACTCGAGGAAGTAGGAAGAGACCAGAATAATAAAATCCAAAGGTACAAAGGACTTGGTGAGATGGATGCGGAGCAGCTCTGGGAAACAACCATGGATCCGGAAAATCGTATCTTAAAGAGAGTAAATTTTGATGAAGAAACTTCAGCAACCATAGATCTTACATTTACAACTCTTATGGGAGATCAGGTTGAGCCGAGAAGAGAATTCATTGAAAAGAATGCCAAATATGTCACAAATCTTGACATATAATCGGAGGATGTAATGGACGATAAAATCTTTGATACAATACATGAAGTAGATTTGCAAAAGACAATGGAAAACTCTTATATAGATTATGCAATGAGCGTAATTGTATCAAGAGCTCTTCCTGATATAAGAGATGGACTTAAACCGGTACAAAGAAGAATTCTCTATTCAATGATAGAGCTTAATAACGGACCTGATAAACCACATCGTAAATGTGCCCGTATCGTCGGTGATACAATGGGTAAATATCATCCTCACGGTGATAGTTCTATTTATGGAGCCCTGGTCAATATGGCTCAGGACTGGTCAACCCGGTATACTCTTGTAGATGGACACGGAAATTTCGGATCTGTTGATGGTGATGGAGCAGCGGCAATGAGGTATACCGAAGCCCGTCTTACCAAAATATCAATGGAAATGCTTGCTGATATTAATAAGGATACTGTTGATTTCATGCCGAACTTTGATGAGACTGAAAAAGAACCGACAGTCCTTCCGTCAAGATTTCCAAATATTCTTGTAAACGGAACAACCGGTATAGCTGTAGGTATGGCTACCAATATACCTCCTCATAATTTAAGGGAGACTATAGAGGCAACAGTTAAAATTATTGATAACAGGATAAATGAAGACAGAGAGACAGAGATAGATGAAATTCTCCCTATAATAAAAGGACCTGACTTTCCTACAGGAGGTGTTATACTAGGCAAGAAGGGAATAGAGGAAGCTTACAGAACCGGCCGCGGCAAAATAAGGGTAAGAGGTGTTACCGACATAGAGCCGATGGATAACGGTAAAAACAGGATTATAATTACCGAACTTCCTTATATGGTAAACAAAGCCCGTCTTATAGAGAAAATAGCTGAGCTTGTAAAAGATAAAAAGATAGATGGCATCACCGATATAAGGGATGAGTCAAACCGTGAAGGAATGAGGGTTGTCGTAGAGCTTAGAAGGGATGTAAATGCCAATGTTATTTTGAATCAGCTCTATAAGCATACACAGCTTCAGGATACATACGGAGTAATTATGCTTGCGCTCGTAAATAACGAGCCTAAGATTTTAAGTATCCTTGATGTTTTGACAAATTACATTATCCATCAGGAAGATGTAGTTACAAGAAGAACAAAATACGATTTAAACAAAGCTGAAGAAAGAGCTCATATACTTCAGGGATTACTTATAGCACTTGATAATATTGATGAAGTTATTGAGTTAATAAGATCAAGCAAGAATACAGCTGAAGCCAAAGAAAAACTCATAGCAAGGTTTGGTCTTTCAGAAGCTCAGTCCCAGGCTATAGTAGATATGAGACTTCGTGCTCTTACCGGATTGGAAAGAGAAAAGATAGAGGATGAGCATAAAGAACTTCTCATAAAAATAGATGAACTCAAACTTATCCTTTCAGATAAAAAGGTTCTTCTCGGAGTGATAAAAGAAGAGATTACTGTTATTGCCGAAAAATACGGAGATGACAGAAGAACGGAAATTGGGTTTGATGAGTTTGATATATCAATGGAAGATCTTATACCAAGACAGGATACTGTTATAGCTCTTACGCAGAAGGGCTATATCAAGAGGATGGGAAGTGAAAACTTCAAAGCCCAGCACAGAGGCGGTAAAGGTATAAAGGGTATGTCTACGATTGATGATGATTATATTATTGATCTGTTTATGACGAATACTCATAATTATATTCTGTTCTTTACAAATAAGGGAAGGGTATACAGACTGAAAGGTTATGAAATACCGGAAGCCGGACGAATGTCCAGAGGTACCGCTATAATCAATCTTTTGCAGCTTTTGCCGGACGAAAGAATATCAGCGGTAAGACCTGTCGGAGAATATGATGAAAATGGATTTGTCATTATGGCTACAAAGAAGGGTACTGTAAAAAGAAGCAGTCTTTCAGAATATAAAAATATGAGAAAGACCGGACTTAGCGCCATTACACTTCGCGATGATGATGAACTTATAGAGGTAAAGGATACTGACGGAGAAAGAGATATTATCCTTATCACCAGAAATGGTAAATGTATAAGGTTTAATGAAAAAGATGCCAGAAGCACAGGTCGTACATCAATGGGTGTAAGAGGTATTTTACTTGATGATGAGGATGAAGTTATCAATATGAAGCTGGATAACGAAGGTTCTGCCATTTTATTCGTAACCGAAAACGGTATAGGAAAGAGAACAAATATGGATGAGTTCTTTGTGCAGAACAGAGGTGGCAAGGGAGTAAAGTGTTATAAGATTACGGAAAAAACCGGAAAGCTTTCAAATACTTTGGCTGTAGATGAAGACGATGAAATAATGATAATAAACAGTGAAGGTATTATCATCAGGATGGAAGTATCGGATATTAATGTTTTAGGCAGAATAACATCAGGAGTTAAACTCATAAACATGGATGAAGGTACAAAGGTGGCAAGTATTACAAAGGTAGTTGAAAGCGAAGAAGAATCCGAAGAGGCAGAGTAAAGTGAGAAACATAGATGTAAATGAATTAACTGAAAATATCTCACAGATGTGTATGGAGGCAAACTATACCCTTACGGATGATATGAAAAAGGCCTTAAGAAATGCAAAAGAAACGGAGGAGTCCCAAATGGGACTCACCGTTCTTTCTTGTTTGGATGAAAATCTTGAAATAGCGGAAAAAGAACATATTCCGATTTGTCAGGATACAGGAATGGCTGTTGTATTTCTCGAAATAGGTCAGGAAGTACATTTTGAAGGCGGGGATATTTCCGATGCTGTAAATGAGGGTGTAAGAAGAGGTTATGTAGGAGGATATTTAAGAAAATCGGTTGTAAAAGATCCTATAATAAGAGAAAATACAAA
>CAJOOU010000054.1 GCA_905236735.1 uncultured Eubacterium sp.
AGTGTCAATAATTATAATATATGTCAAAAACTTAAAAAAATCAACAAGAGAAAATGACGAAAAAATAGAAAATAATAACAAATATACAAATTGAAGTCAGATATCAAGACCTATATAATTAAATCAGAAATAAAACAGGAGGAAGGAAAAATGGCTATTTATCAGCAGTTTCAGCCGGGAGTATATCTCCCGTTCGAGAAGGATTTGGTTAAGTTTAGAGAGGATGTAAGAGATGGAAAGGCAGCTATGCCAACTCCTCCGGGAATGCCGCCGATGGATCCGGATGATCCGGAGACTTGGCCGCCGTTTATGAGACCAAGAAGATATACGGAGGAAGAAATCATAGCTTATAACCATATTTGGAATCCGTACGATCCTCTTTATAACGATCCGGAATTTGCAAGGGCTCACGGGTTTGAGTCAGTACCGGCGTATCCGGGATTTGCAGCTATGGCACCTATAATGGGGATTCCGCAGTTTCCAAAGAACATGGCGGACGGCTTTTATTACACTTTTGAAAGCTGTGACATACATTATGACAAAACGATAATGGCAGGAGATCTTTTGACAAAGAAGAATACTGTTAATTATTTTGAGGATCAGACGCGTCCGGGCTCGGATCTTAGAAATTTTATGATGGGCGGAGAAGAAGACCTCTATACAGAAGATGGAAAAAGAGCATATCACATCCAGGGTAAGGTAAGGGAAATGTACAGGAAATACGCCGAAGGATATGAGGGCGAGAAGTTTGACTTTACCAGAAATATGACAAGCTGGACGGGTTATTTCCCACCTGCACATGTTACCACCGATGAAGATTATGATTATATGAAAACAATCTGGGATGCGGAAGTGATGAACCACGACAATGTACCATACTGGGAGGATGTACCGGTAGGATTCGAGCTTCCGAAGACCTGCTCTGACGGACCTATTACTTATATACATATGATGTATTTCCACCAAATCGGAGATTTATCAATATATACAAGAGAAGAACTTATGGACCCTGAGGTAAGGGCAGTAACATTTAGAGATCAGTGGGGCGAATACCTTGATGAGACTGCGCTTCACTTTGCGGGAAGAAATATTCCGGGTTCAAGAGGAGTATTTTATAACGATACGGCAGCAAGACTTATAGCAAGAGTGCTTACCAATTTTGTCGGCACTAAAGGAAGGGTATCAAGATTCGGCTGGCAGTTCTATCCGTTCTTTGAGGAACTCAGACAGTATCCAATTTGCGGGGAAGAGTTTAATAAAGTTCCGGGCATGGAAGGCAGATGCTGCGACAGACACGGCTCACAGGGAGATACGGTAATAGGCAGAGCTGTTGTAACTGATAAGTATATCAATGATAAAGGGGAGCATTGCTGCGAAGTAATGCTTTGGGCAGAAGACCTTGAAGGTAATATTATCCAGGGCTGCCCATCAGAAATTGTACTACCGTCGAAGGCTTAAATATAAAATGTATTTTTTAGGAGGGTACAAAATGAAAAAAAGGATTCTGGCAGCATTTCTTGCTGCCGCAATGACACTGTCACTTGCTGCATGTGGGGGCGCAGGCAGCACTGCAAACGAAGAGTCGGGAAATGCGCAGAGCACTGAGACTGAGAGCGTAGCTCTTGAAGAGACCGAGCCGCAGTACGGCGGAAGCGCGACCTTCTACTTTACGGATTTTAACAATGTATTTGATCCGGCTATGGGAGAAGCGTATACATACTCGCTTTGGCTCGAGTATCTTTGGGCTCCTAACTGGGGACTTAACGATCCCGAGACATTTAACTTTGATATCAATACATTTACCGTTGATACGGCGGACGGACAGATAGCAAAAGAATGGTCGTGGGAAAACTATGAAGACGGGGACGGACATTCAGACCTTTATGTGACAATCAGAGATGATATTTATTTCCAGGAAAAGGAGGAAGAATACGATATCTTCCATGCAAGGAATCTGACGGCTGCTGATGTAGTCTGGACTTATTCGAGACTCTGGGGTAAGGGTACTGGTTTATTCCTTGGTGAAGAGCCGTTTATGATTGACGGAGACTGGTATAACAGATTTATGGGAATAGTCGATTATGATTTGGATGACCCGGTTGAGCAGATAAGTGATTATGAGCTGGTATTCCATCTGGCTACGGAGTCAGAGTCAAGACTTTCCGAACTTATGATAGGACAGGTAAATATCACCGGACCTGAGTGGGGCGATCTTACGAGCGACCAGCAGAACGACTGGCATTATGCCTGTGGTACGGGACCGTATATTTTAACGGATTATCAGGCGGGTTCATATTATAAGCTTACCAGAAATGAAAACTATTATGATGTGGATGACAGACATCCGGAAAACAAGCTGCCTTACCTTGATGAAATCATTTTAACATCTGTAACGGATAATACAGCAGCGATGTCATCATTTATCTCAGGAGATCTTGATTACATTTCGATGAAAGCATTTTTAAGTGATGATCAGGCATCAGAACTTGTGAATTCATTAGGCGGAAATATTCAGATATTCTCTTATGATTATGGCGCGAATGCACTTACATTAAAGTGTAATCAGGAGCCTTTCAGTGATGAGAGAGTAAGGATAGCTCTCCAAAAGGCTATCAATCTTGAGGAAGTTAACACTGCTTACCTCGGATATGATGCAGAGGATTTTGAGTATGCGTCGCTTTGGGCAACGGCTCTTACCGGATGGACTTCGGTAGAGGACTGGGACGAGGAACTTATTTCTGAATATACATATGATCCTGAAGGAGCAAAGGCACTTTTGGAGGAAGCAGGATATCCTGACGGATTCTCGTTTACCGTTGCGATAGATACTGACGCTGATGCGGATCTTTTCCAGCTTGCAAAGTCTTATTTTGCAGAGATTGGGGTAGAAATGGAGATAGAGGTTTTAGCTGATATGATGGAAGGCCGCGAAGTACAGGGGAACAGCGAAGATACCAGACAGTTTAACTTAGGTGTGGGTAACTCATCGGATGCCGGTTTTGCTTATCAGACATATGCATCGGACGGATTTGCGTATGCTATATATGCAAATGATTCGACAATGGATGAGCTCTTAAGGAATACAAGAGATGCTATGACGCTTGAAGAGCAGGCACAAAATGCTTATGATGCTGACCTTTATTTTGCTAAGCAGCATTGGGCAATAGTTCTTTCCGGACAGACCAAACAAAAAGAATATCTTTCAACAAGAATCGGAGGTCTTGAAAACGGAGAACTTATAAGTGCATATCACAATTATAAAACAATTCTGCCGAGACTTTATGCGGTAGATAATGAGTAAGAAAAAATGCGGCGCTTGCAAGCGACGGGCGCCGCATAAATTCTGACTTTGGAGGCAGAAAATGGCAGATAATATATTGGAAGTAAAACATTTGAGAACCCATTTTATAATGGAAGGAGGGCAGCAGGTAAGAGCTGTGGACGACCTTTCATATGAAGTGGAAAGGGGAGAGTTTTGTGCTATTATCGGAGAATCCGGAAGCGGAAAAAGTGTAAGCGCTCTTTCTGTAATGAGACTTATCCCATACCCGCCGGGACTTATACTTGATGGTGAGGTTATTTTTGACGGCAAGGATCTTATGAAGGTTACGGACGATGAAATGGAGGATATCAGAGGAAGCGAGATTTCCATGATATTCCAGGAGGCATCGGCAGCTCTTAATCCGGTTATGACCATAGGAGATCAGATAGCGGAAGCCCTTATGACACATACGAATATGGGAGATAAGGAAGCACATGATAAGGCAATAGAACTCCTTAAAATGGTTGATATTCCCAACCCTGAGCAGAGGGTTAAGCAGTATCCGTTTGAGTTTTCGGGAGGTATGCAGCAGAGAGCCATGATAGCCATGGCCATGAGCTGTAAGCCTAAAATTCTTTTCTGCGATGAGCCGACGACGGCGCTTGATGTAACCGTACAGGCTCAGGTCTTGGAGCAGATAAATCACCTTAGGGAAACAACGGGAACAACGATAATTCTTATTACGCATAATCTGGGTGTAGTAGCCCGTTATGCCGATTCGGTAAAGATTATGTATGGCGGAAAGATAGTGGAAGAGGGAGAAACAAATGAAATTTTCCACCATCCTCATCATCCGTACACAAGCGGGCTTATAAAGGCAGTGCCGCGTCTTGACAGAGACGGGGAGACTCTCTTTACGATAGAAGGGGAACCGCCTAATATGGCTTTAATTCCACCCGACTCGTGCGCTTTTGCACCAAGATGCGCATTCTGTGATGAAATATGCAAAACTAAAAGACCGGAGAGTGTTCAGGTCGGAGAGGGCAGGCATACCTGCGCCTGTCATCATATGAAGGATTTCGGAAAGGAGGCGTTGGCATGACGGTAACTGAAAATATCACCAATCCGCTTCTTGACGAAAACAAACAGGGACTCGGTGACGAAAAATATTATAAAGATAAGGGCCTGCCGAATTTTGAACAGATAATGGTAGTGGAAGATCTGAAAATGCATTTTCCGATTACAAAAGGTCTTTTAAAAAAGCAGATAGGAACGGTTAAAGCCGTAGACGGAGTTTCTTTCTCCATCTTAAGAGGACAGACCTTAGGTATAGTCGGAGAGTCGGGCTCAGGAAAATCAACCATAGGAAATTGTATCCTCGGCTCAAACAAGATAACCTCGGGACAGATTTTTTATGAAGGTCAGAACATGGCCAATATATCAAAGGCTGCAATGAGACATTTGAGAAACAAGCTTCAGGTTATATCGCAGGATCCGTTTTCTTCGATGGACCCGAGAATGTCCATAGGGGATATCGTAACCGAGGGACTAAGGATCCATCAGATGACAAAATCAAAAAAAGAAGAGCGCGAAATTGCTCAGCGAATGCTTGAAATGGTTGGCATAAGACCGGATTTTATTGATCGGTATCCGCATGAGTTTTCGGGAGGACAAAGACAGAGAATTTGTATTGCAAGAGCTCTTGCCATGCAACCGAATTTCATAGTCTGTGATGAGATAGTCTCCGCCCTTGATGTGTCGATACAGGCGCAGATTGTGCAGCTGATGATGAAACTTCAAAAGGAGCTGGGGCTTACCTATGTGTTTATAGGACACGACCTTTCGGTGGTACGCCACATATCTGATTCGGTTATGGTAATGTATCTCGGAAAGATGATGGAACTGACAAGTTCGAAGGAACTTTACAAAAATCCCCTCCATCCATATACAAGGGCGCTTATTTCGGCAGCTCCGATACCGGATCCGGAGGTGGACAGAAAAAGAGAGAGGATAATCCTTAAAGGAGAAATACCGTCTCCCATACATCCGCCGGAAGGCTGCAAGTTCTGTACAAGATGTCCTTTTGCGGCTGACAGATGTTTTAAAGAAGAACCTGAAATGAAAGAAGTTTCTGACAGACATCTTGTAAGCTGTCACTTTGTGGATGAAAGAGGCTTTTTCGGAGAAAGGAGGCATGAGTAATGGGAAAATATCTTGTTAAAAGAATACTTTTGCTGATCCCGACCACCTTTCTTGTATGCGTTATTGTATTTGCAATGCTCAGGATGATACCGGGATCTGCGGTAGATGCGATGCTTTACAGGTATCAGTCAATGGGAAATGTAAACGCTACCCGTGAAGAAGTGGAAGCTATAATGGGCATGGATAAACCGGCGGTTCAGCAGTTTTTTTCGTGGCTGGGTAACGCAGTTACGGGAGATTTGGGAGACTCGCTGTTTCAGAACGAATCCGTATCCCACTGTATATTAAGACAGATCGGACCGTCGCTTGAGCTTGGAATAATTACTCTTATAATTACGCTTATTATTGCAATTCCTTTGGGTGTGCTTTGTGCGGCGAGACAGGACTCTGTTGCTGATTATATCATACGAATAGCGGCACTGCTTCTGCAGTCTCTGCCGGTATTCTGGATAGCCACAATAGTTTTGGTATATCCGGCTAAATGGTGGGGCTGGGCTCCGACAACGAATTATTATTCGTTTTTTAAAGATCCGGCGCAAAATATAAGCATAATGATAGTGCCCGCAATACTCGGAGCGGTTACAAACGCCGGTATGCAGCTGCGTTATGTAAGAACGGTTACTCTTGATACTATGCGTATGGATTATATAAGGACGGCCAGAGCAAAGGGGGTAAATGAAAAAAGAATTCTTTTCAAACATTCCTTAAGAAATGCCATGATACCCGTAGTTACGCTTGTCGGCGGAGCAGTTGGTATGCTTGTGGGAGGATCGGTAATTATGGAAAGTCTTTTTTCTGTGCCGGGCATAGGCAATCAGATGGTCACGGCTCTCGGCAACAGAGACTATCCGATAGTACAGGGATGCGTTCTGGTATTTTCACTTTTTACCATGATATGCAATATGATAGTCGATGTGTCATATAAGTGGCTTGATCCGAGAATTACGCTTGATTAGGAGGTCTTAAAATGCAGGAAAAAAATGAAAAACCCCAAAAGCGTCAGGGTGCGTTAGTCAGGCTGTTTAAGACCAAACCTCTGGCGGGAGTTGGAATTATTGTATTATTTGTATTTGTGCTTATAGCGATTTTTGCCGATCAGCTTGCTCCGGTAAAGATGCAGGCGGGAACGCTTCCGGGCAATATTATCTATAAGCTTGTAAAACCATGGTGGATGCTTAGCGAACAGGAGAAAGCCAAAGAAATAGCGAGCGGCACTATATACTGGCTCGGAACGGACAACCTTGGACGCGATGTGCTCTCATATCTTATATACGGAGCAAGAACATCGGTAATACTTTGCCTGGGCGTATCGCTTATATCGACCTTTGTATCTGTGATAATAGGTATGCTCTCGGCAACCGTCGGAGGATGGTTTGACCTTATCGTTCAAAGATTTGTTGATGCATTTACCTGTATTCCGGGCATGCTGCTTTCAATGATCATTATGAATATGATGGGAAACGGAATGATACAGCTTATTATCGTAATGTCGGTGCCCGGCGGAATAGCCAATTCGAGAATGATTCGTTCGGCGGCCATGAGCGTAAGGGATTCGGGATATGTAAAATCTTCGGAGCTTATGGGAGCGGCTACCATGTTTAAAATGCTGCAGCATGTGCTTCCGAATATTTTACCAATCATAATTATTACGGCGGCCGGAGGACTTGGCGGTACGGTAATGATGGAAGCATCGCTTAACTTCCTTGGTTATGGCGTTGCTATAGGTACTCCTTCATGGGGATATATGATAACAAATCAGGGCAGGGCCAATATGTTTACGGCTCCTTACCTGTGCCTTTTCCCGGGTATTTGCATAGCGGTAATGGTGCTTGCCGCCAATATGTTTGGCGACGGACTTCGCGATGTGCTTGATCCGAGACTTCGAGGAGGAGTCGGAACCTATGATTCGAAAAAGATAAACAAAATTGCAAAAAAATATCTTAATCAGTTTTTAAACGGAAATAAATTAGTAACAGAAGAGGCATAAAGGAGGATATTTAAAATGAAATTTGCCGGAAAATTTTCTTTCCTTTCGGAGACACCGAGCGGAAAGAGGGAGACAATTCTTGCCATAAGGGAAGAACAGAGGGGCTATGAGGGAGAAGTGATATCGTCTCATGGCGGATGTGAGATAATGAAAAATATTGTTGTAACGGATAACAGCTTTTCGTGTGCGGCGCAGGTAGGACCGTGCCTGCAGACTATTACCATAAAGGTAAAAGGTGAGGATGAATTTGAAGGAGAAGTTGAAGTTTTAAAGGATGACGGAAGCATAGATAAGCTTGCTGCCGAGGATATAAAGTTCTCACCCAAAAAACTTCGCGCACTTATTCTTTACGCTACAATGACAAAAAATACGGAAAAAATCGCCAAGGCGATGGAAGAATCCTTTAAGCATTACAAATGGGAGACCAAGCTTTTCAGGCTGACAATGAAAAAATCCGATTGGGAAGGCCAGCAGGATGAGCTCTACTTTGACGACTATGATGTTATCTGCCTTGGCTCTCCGATAGTAGCAGGTTATCCGCTTACCGTGGTAAACAAGGTATTTTCTCTCGGTGCCGGCGGAGAGCTCGAGAGAAACGTACAAAAACAGGTAGATGGAGGAGGCGGATTTAAGATGACGTCTGAAACCATGAAAGGTGATGCAGCTCATTTTGACGAGGGAGGTCCGGGAGGTCCGGGAGGTCCGGGAGGCCCGGGAGGCCCGGGAGGTCCTGATGGCCCGCAGGGAGGACCGCCGCCAAAAGAGCTTGGAGTGTGGTGGAGAAGAAGAAGCTGTGCATATCCCGGAGGTCCATCAGGAGATAACTATCAGCCGCTCGGAGTAGTATTTACCACCTATGGAGGAGGATTTTTCGGTTCAAACGAGTCGCGTGCAACACTTGCAGCATTAAAGCTTTTTCTTGAACTTAACAATGTCACGGTAATAGGACAGTTTGCATGCTGCGGCAAGGAATTCGGACCGGCAGGCCTTAAAGAGGGTGAAAAGCCGCGGCTTATGGGACCGGGCGAGATAGCCGATCCTATGATCTACGAGACGGAGGACGGACAGAAAATAACTGCATCATACTTCTTCCACGGCCAGCCTTGGGAACACCCAAATGACAGGGATGTGCTTAAAGCCAAAGCGCTTATTTGCGATATTGTTGAGGATATGTTTATGACATATGACGGAAAGAGAGCCCAGGTGTGCTCAACCTATACATCTATATCGTAGGAAGGAAGACAATATGCATAATTACGAAAATTTGCTCTCACCCATAAGGGTGGGGGCAAAAATATACAAAAACAGAGTGGCATCGGCACCGAGAGGCGGAGTATGGGATGAAGAACCCGGAAACGACCATACGGATCCGGAACAGATAGCAGATGCCGTGGCTAAATGTAGGGGTGGAGTCGCCGTATATGAGGTCGGAGAAACTGCCGTGTCCCCTTCAGGCGGCAGAGGAGCAAATGAGTTTTACGGTTTTGAAGATTATTCCGAGGGTCATATGCTCAGATATACGGAGTATGCGGACGCTATACATTCAAACGGCGCGCTTGCTCTTGTAGAGCTTTGCCATATGGGAGCTGCCAAACCCGAGAGCGAGGAAAAAGCACCCACATTAGGACCATCAGAGGCAGTAAATGAATACGGTGAAAATGTTAAGGAGATGACTTTAGCCGACATTCAAAAAGTGGCAGATGAGTTTGCGGTTGCTGCGGAATTTATGAAAAAAGCCGGCTTTGACGGAGTAAATATCCACTGCGGTCACGGGTGGCTCATACATCAGTTTTTATCTCCGAGATATAACAAAAGGACTGATGAGTTTGG
>CAJOOU010000055.1 GCA_905236735.1 uncultured Eubacterium sp.
AGTAATGGGCAGAAAGACGGATATAAAGTATCATATAACCAAAGATGGAATAGACGAACTTTGTAAGCTGCAAAGAGAGATACTGGGTACGGTTTACAGATATGTTAAACCCGGAGGAACACTGGTGTATTCCACCTGCACGGTGACAAAGGAGGAAAACACCGATAATGCAAGGTGGATAGAGGAAAATCTCCCTTTAAAAAAAGAGGCGGAAAAACAGTTTGTTCCGGGTGAGAGCGAGGAATACTGCGACGGCTTTTATGTTGCGCGTTTTAGGAAAATATATGGTTGATATAAAATCTATGACTCTTGGCGAGCTTGAAAACTACATAGTAGACCTGGGAGAAAAGAAATTCAGGGCCGGACAGATATATGACTGGATGCATGTGAAACTTGCGGAAAGCTTTGATGATATGACAAACCTTTCCAAAGACTTAAGACAGAAACTGTCTGAAAACGCCTCCCTTTATACGATGGAGACAGAAAGGGTTCAGACCTCAAAAGAAGACGGTACCCAGAAGTTTTTGTTTAAGACATGGGACGGGGAATTTGTCGAGTCTGTAAAGATGGTCTATAAACACGGTATAAGCGTCTGTATATCTTCCCAGATAGGATGCAGGATGGGGTGCAGTTTCTGTGCTTCGACCGTAGGAGGACTTATCAGAAATCTTACGGCGGGAGAGATGCTGGAACAGATATACCGTATACAGGCATACTGCAAAGAGAGGGTTAAAAATGTCGTCGTCATGGGTATGGGCGAGCCGCTTGATAACTACGACAGCCTTGTCAGGTTTCTGAGACTGGTATCGGATGAAAAGGGACTTGGAATAAGCGGCAGGAATATTACGGTATCTACCTGTGGGCTGGTTGAGAGGATGAAACAGTTTGCAGACGAAGGTTTTACGGCCACACTTGCACTTTCCCTTCATGCTTCAAACCAGGCCACAAGGGAGGCTCTTATGCCGGTTGCAAAAAGCTACCATATAGATGAGGTTCTGGGGGCGTGCAGGTATTATTTTGAAAAAACAGGCAGAAGGGTGACCTTTGAATATTCCCTTGCGGACGGGGTAAACGATTCGGACGAAAATGCCAGGCAGCTGCATGAACTTATAGGAGACGGAATATGCCATATAAACCTTATTCCGATTAATCCCGTAAGGGAAGGAAAATACAGGGAAAGCAAGAAGGCAAGGGTTATTGCCTTTAAAAATAAACTTGAAAAATACGGAATAAATGTTACTATTAGAAGGGAAATGGGTCGTGATATAGATGCGGCCTGTGGACAACTCAGAAAAAGAATTAAGGATGAAAGGAAAGGCTGATTTTAATGAAAACATTTTCCATGACTGACATAGGGAAAATGCGACAGGTGAATCAGGATTATATATTTACCGGAGAAGAAAAAATAGGTCCTTTGCCCAATCTGTTCATTGTAGCGGACGGTATGGGCGGTCATAATGCCGGAGACTTTGCATCAAAGTTTACTGTAGAACACTTCGTGGGGCTTTGCAAAGAGTCGGATGAGGGCGACATAAGAACGGTGCTTTTAAATGCGGCATCTGCGGTAAATAAGGAGCTGTATGAAATAGCCATAAAAGATCCCGATAAAACCGGTATGGGTACAACTCTTGTCGCAGCAACTGTAAGCGAAGGAAAAATTTATATTGTAAACATTGGTGACAGCAGACTTTATGTCGTTGGGACGGATATTACCCAGGTGACAAGAGATCATTCTTATGTGCAGGATCTTGTGAGCAAGGGGCAGCTGAATGAAAAAGATGCGAGACTCCATCCCAAGAAGAATGTTATCACCAGAGCCATAGGAGTATCGGGAGAACTGGATGCCGATTACTTTGAATATGAGCTCGGTGAGGGCGAAAGAATCCTTATGTGTTCCGATGGACTGACCAATATGATTGAAGACAGGGATATAAGAAGTATCGTAAGGAGCAGACAGGACCTTTCGGCTGCTGTAAAGGCGTTGGTAGATTCAGCAAATGAGTGCGGAGGCATTGATAATATATCCGTAATTTTGATTGAACCATAGGAGGCAAAGTTGTTAAGCGAAGGAATGTATATCGCGGAGCGATATGAAATTATAGAAAAAATCGGTACAGGCGGAATGTCTTATGTATATAAGGCAAAAGACCATACACTCGGCAGATTTGTTGCCATTAAGGTGCTTAAAAGCGAATTCGCAAATGATGCGGGATTTCTGGCAAAGTTCAGGAGTGAAGCCCAGAGTGCGGCAGCACTTTCCCATCCCAATATAGTAAATATCTATGATGTAGGACAGACCTCGGAGTTTAACTACATTGTAATGGAATATATAGAAGGCATAACCTTAAAGACATATATAGAGAAAAAGGGACAGCTTTCTTTTAAAGAGGCGGTAAGTATAGCCATCCAGGTGGCAAAGGGTATAGAAGATGCCCATAAACACCATGTGATTCACCGTGATATAAAGCCTCAGAACATAATGATTTCCACGGACGGAAAGGTCAAAGTTACAGACTTTGGTATCGCAAGAGCCGCATCATCGGAGACTATTAATTCCGAGGTAATGGGTTCTGTACATTATATTTCGCCGGAGCAGGCGAGAAACGGATTTGTGGACGGCAAGAGTGATGTTTATTCCCTCGGTATCGTTATGTATGAGATGGTGACGGGCAGGGTGCCGTTTGATGCTGATAATGCTGTAGCTGTTGCGGTATCTCATATTCAGGATGAGATAATAAGCCCGTCGGCATATGCACCCTCACTTCCGGTCAGCATGGAAGGCATAATCATGAAATGCTGTCAGAAGAGTCCGGACAAAAGATACCAGTCCATGGATGAACTGATGACGGACTTAAAGAAGGCACTTATATCTCCGGATGAGAACTTTGTGGTGATACCTTCTCCTATTGCCGGCAAAACCGTTGTTATGGGAGCCGGAGAGGTTGACGAGATAAAGAATATGACTTCATCGGGAGAGCCTGATGAGGATACCGAAGGCGAGGATGACGAAGAAGATGAGGATGACGGATTCTTAAATCCCAAGATGGAAAAAATCGTTACCATCCTCGGTATTGTTGTGGTAATAGTCATTTTCGGAATACTTGTATTTCTGGGAGGCAATCTCCTTGGCATATGGAAGTTCGGCGGAAGTTCCTCATCCGAGACTACCGAAGATGAGACGGGAATAATTGTGCCGGATGTTACGAATATGACCTATGAAGAGGCTCTTGAGACTCTTAACGAACTTGGACTTGGCATAAAGATTTCATCTTATGAGACCAGCGACGAATATGATGCCGAGAAGATAATTTCACAGGATCCGGAAAGCGGAGATGTGGTAGATGAGAATACGACAATATATGTAGTAATAAGCTCCGGAGGAGAAGAGTCACTGCTCCCGAGTTTTGCAGGCGAGACGGAAGAAGAGGCTCTTGCAAAGATAGAGGCTCTCGGACTTACCGCAGGTACTACGAACTACGAATATTCGAGCTCGGTTGATGCGGGTATAGTAATAAGCCAGACTCCGGATGCGGGCTCATCAATTACAGAGGGTATGACGGTTACTCTTACGATAAGCCGCGGAGCCCAGCTCGTATCTGTGCCGTCAGTTGTAGGTGAGACCGAAGAGAGCGCAAGAAATAAGCTTACTTCATACGGACTTACCATAGGCAGTGTAAGCAGCTCGTACAGTGATTCGGTAGCCGAAGGCAAGGTAATCAGCCAGAGCATATCGAGCGGCAAACAGGTCGAGTCGGGTACATCAGTAGACCTTGTTATAAGTCTCGGCAAAAAGACCGAGTATGTGACAGTACCTTCTCTTACAGGCAAATCTCTTTCATATGCGCAGGAGGCTCTTGCCAACCTCGGACTTGGATGCACCTATACCGAAGAATACAGCGACAGCGTTGAGGTGGGCAATGTAATAAGCCAGTCACCAAAGAGCGGAAAGAGCGTAGAACAGGGTTCTACAGTCAGCATAGTCATAAGTAAAGGACCGGAGCCATCAGATGAATCTGATGATACTTTGGAAGAAGAATAGGATACTTAGGGACTTGGGATGAAAGGAAGAATTATTAAAGGAATTGCCGGATTCTACTATGTTAAAGCAGAGTCCGGCGATATCTACGAGTGCAGGGCAAAAGGAGTATTCAGAAAAAAGGGATTGCGCCCTTTGGTGGGGGATTTCTGTGAAGTGGAGATTACTCATGAAAAGGATGCAGAGGGCAGTGTTACCGAAATTTTGCCAAGGAAAAACTCCCTTATAAGACCTGAAGTTGCAAATATTGACCTTGCTCTTGTGATTTTTGCAATTAAAAAACCAAAGCCTAATCTTTTCCTTTTGGACAGGTTTTTAGTATCAATGGAAAAGCAGAATCTTCCTTGTCTGGTCTGTTTTAACAAAACAGACTTTTCATCTGAAAAGGACAGGGAAAACTTGAAAAATATATATGAGAGAGCGGGTTATGATATTTTTTTCATATCAGCAAAGACCGGCGAAGGGATGGAGGATTTGAGAAAGCGCCTTATGGGAAAGACTGCTGTTGTTGCAGGACCTTCGGGCGTGGGCAAATCCACCACCATCAACTATCTTGTTGGCGGAAATAAAATGGAAACCGGAGAGATAAGCGAAAGGATAGAAAGAGGACGGCACACCACAAGGCACAGTGAGATAATAGAGATTGGAGCCGGCACCTATATCATGGATACTCCCGGTTTTACCTCTCTTTATGTCGAAGAGGATGATGAGGCAAAACTATGTGACTATTTCCCGGAGATAAGGGATATAAAAGACGGCTGCCGATTCAGAGGCTGTGCCCATATCAAAGAACCGGGCTGCAGGGTAAAAGAAGCAGTCGGCGACGGAGAGATAGCCCCGGAAAGATATGAGCATTATGCGGCGATGTACGAAGAAATAAAATCTAAAAAGAAATGGTAGATAAAATCATGAAGAGTAAAGAATATATTCTGGCACCTTCCATCTTATCAGCGGATTTTGCCGATATGAAAAGCCAGCTTGAAACAGCTGAAAAAGCGGGAGTAAAATGGCTCCACATTGATGTAATGGACGGCCGTTTTGTACCCAGTATATCATTTGGTATGCCTGTAATAAAATCCCTTCGCAAAGCTACGGATTTGTTTTTTGATGTTCATCTTATGATTGATGACCCGGACAGATATCTGGAAGATTTTAAGGCAGCAGGAGCAGATCTGATAACGGTTCATGCCGAGGCCTGCGTTCACCTTGACAGGACGGTAAACCGGATACATGAGCTTGGGCTCAGATGCGGAGTGGCCATAAATCCGGCAACGCCGATATCGGTTCTTAAATATGTGCTTGATGATATTGATATGGCTCTTGTTATGTCGGTAAACCCGGGATTCGGAGGACAGAAATACATAGACTATGTTACCGGTAAAATAGCAGGACTAAAAACCATGATAGATGAAAGAGGTCTGCACACGGATATTGAAGTGGACGGCGGAGTAAATAAGGACAATGTATCTGCCGTACTTGGCGCAGGAGCCAATATTATAGTGGCGGGCAGCGCGGTATTTGGCGGTGATATAAAGGAAAACATAGGGTGCTTTGATAAGGCATTTGAGTCCTTTGCAAATCAGAGGATTGGGTAATAATATGACAGCGGTTATACTTACCGGCGGCAGCTTGAGTAAAGAGTTTGCTGCCGTTTTTTTGGAAACAACAGAATATGACCTTCTGATAGGCGCCGACAGGGGAGTGGAGGTGCTCGCGGATATCGGCGCAGGGGCTGATATAATAGCCGGAGACTTTGATTCTGCAGATGAAAGAAAGGTCTTAAAGTATATAGAACGCTATGAGCCGGAAGTGAGAAGGTATCCGCCGGAAAAGGATTATACCGATACGGAGATAGCCATAAGGGCTGCGGATGAAAAGTCGGCCGATACCGTATATATTCTCGGGGGCCTCGGGACAAGGTTTGACCATTCGCTCGGCAATATTCATGCTCTTAATTATCTGCTTGAGCGTGGCAAAAAGGGATATATCATAGATGAAAACAATAAAATACACCTTCTCGGAGGTGCTAAGGCGGGGCATTATTTTGAAAGGTTTGAAAAAAACAGCCTTTTTGGCAGATATGTTTCACTTCTGCCTTTTACCCGGGAGGTGGAAAATGTAACCTTAAAGGGATTTAAATACCCTCTTGAAAACGGGAAATTTATAGCAGGAGGCGGAGGGGCCTTTGTCGGGATAAGCAATGAACTTAGAGATGAAACGGCTACTGTAGAGTTTGAAAAAGGCATACTTATAGTGGCGGAAAGCGGTGAATGATGACATATAATTTTTTTGCGACAATTTCAAGAATGCGATATATAGAAAGATGGGCGCTAATGAGAAACTCAAGGGTGGAAAACTTAAGCGAGCACTCTCTTGATGTGGCCATGATAGCCCACGGGCTGTGTGTGATAGGTAATGTCAGATACGGTAAAAATCTTAATGCCGAAAAGGCTGCCCTCATAGGACTTTATCACGACGCTTCGGAAATAATAACGGGAGATATGCCTACGCCCGTTAAGTATTTTAACGAGGATTTAAAGAGTGCATATAAAAATGTTGAGGCTGTTGCACAGTACCATCTTCTGGAAAAACTGCCCCCGGATTTAAAGTCTGCATATGAGGATATATTTTTCGGAGCAGAGGATGACGGATATATCAGAAAGCTGGTTAAGGCTGCGGACAAAATCTCGGCGCTTATAAAGTGTATGGATGAGGAAAGTGCGGGCAATCACGAGTTTGTTACAGCCAAAGAGTCCACCTTAAAGTCTATAAAGACTTTATCTGAAAACCTGCCGGAGGTAGATGATTTTATGAAAGAATTTGTACCGCCGTACGGTAAGACACTTGATGACCTTATAAATAACAACTAATTATTGCAAGAGGATTTTAAATGAGGTATTATAAGGGGTAGTTTGTTTTTGGAGATGCAGCTTATGAGGTATGAGAGTATATACGATTGTCTGCCGATGATAGTATCGGCGGTGCTGTTTATTATCGTAAATATACGGATTTTTATGAAGAACATGCCCGTATGGAAAAGAGCATTGGAATC
>CAJOOU010000056.1 GCA_905236735.1 uncultured Eubacterium sp.
CTCCCAGCGAAATATTCTCCGGTATTATTATCTCTATATCACACGAAAAATTTCCAAGCGAAAAATGTTTATCATAGCTTGATATATACAAAACACCGTCTTTAACCTCGCATTCAGGATTAAGCCTCTCCGGCCCGGAATATCTCATCTCAAAATTATCGCCGCTTACAACCCGTACATCTCCATAATCCAGATCCAAAGTCACATCACTTATCGTTTCGCCCGAAAAATCCGATATGCTTTCAATATCACTCCAGCTGCCCACACTTACAAATCCGAAACGATAAGCCACCGCCGCGACAATTACCACTACCGTTATCATCCACATTAATGTAAGATATATTTTTTTCATTTACTGCTCCTCCGCATAATTAATCTTAATTATTTTATATACAATGCCTGCTATCGGCCATATTATCCATGTATAATGCCAGTCAAAAGTCACAAAACTCCATATCAGATATATGCAGGTAACAGTTGCCCAATACACCTCCATAACAGCCTCCACCTTTTTGTTCGTATACCTGATGTCATTATATCTGCCGCCCATTGTCCCTGTTTCATTTAGGTTTAGAAGAGTATCAAAACTGCCTTCGATTATTCCCGAATAAACAATCATGTAGACTCCGGTCGCAATAAATATGAAAAGAAATGCGCCGCCAAAATCTCCCATACCGTATGTATCTAATAAAGCCGTCGGCAGCCAGCAGATAACACAAAGAACCACTCCCACAGTCAGCATCAATGCTCTTTGGGTTACAAATCCCCTCTTTTTTTCTTTTACATAATCCATGCTTCCCATATCAATACGGCAAGGTTCTTTTTTTACAAACTGCCACTGTGAATGAGTTACCCCGTTGAAAACAAACAGACCTACGGCAACGCCTATACATATAAACATTGTCAAAGTGCCGATAACCTCTTTATCTCCCCACAAAAACTCCTGCACAATAGGGCCGCAGACGCTGATAATGCATAGAAAAACACCGAAAGCCACAAAAAAGGCGCTCTGTTTTTCAGATGCGAGATATCCTTTTACTTCCTCGAATGTAAGCTGCCTTTTCGGATTCTCGCTTTCTCTGATTTTATTTATTTCAACCTCTTCCTTAAGCCCTAAGTCATCTGCCAGTTCATCCAGATTGCCAAACTCGGAGATAACTGTTCCTACTGCCGAATTTTCGCTCACTCCGTCAGCAATTAGTTCATTATACTTGTCTTCCATCATTTCAAGCAGCTCATCCTTTGCCCTTCTTACTTCTTCATTGTCAGGAAGCGGGGCAAACATCGCTTCCAAATAATTTCTGATTGTTTCCATACTACTCTCCTATTTTTCTTTTACAAACTTTCCCACAACATCTTTTGTTAATTTCCATTCGTCACATTTCTCGGAATAATACTCTTTCCCTTTTTCGGTAATCCTATAGTATGTGCGTTTTCTGCTGCCATTACCTGTCTCTGCAATAAATGACTCGATATAACCGTTTTTTTCCATCCTCGTGAAAGCGGAATACAAAGTCGTTTCCTTTATCAAATACTTTCCCTCTGAAATATCCTTAATCCGTTTTGATATCTCATATCCGTAAGAAGGCTCATCAAGTAAAATAAACAATATTATTGTGTCATTATAACCTCTGATTACATCACTGCTTATTTCAGCCACGGTTCTTCTCCTTTCATACGACTATCGTACTACGCCTGTCGTAGTACGACTGACAAAGTAAATATACCACGACTGTCGTAGTATGTCAACTATGTTTATAGGAGGATTAAAGATGACGGGAAGAAAAATCTTCCCGTCATCTTGTTTATTACCTTTCTACAGGCATTTTATAAATCTTTTAAATGCTTCTCTGCCTTCTGCCGTACACTTAAATACTCCCGCATCTTCGAGCACACCTACAAATGTCTTTCCTATTTCTTCAAAAAGCACCTTTTGAACATCTCCGGCATTTATGTTGTGATTCCCTAAAATACTGTCTGCCCAGTCTGCATGCTTTGCAAGAAGCTCATTCTCCCTGTAGCTTCTCCCCGAGGCAATATATTCTTCCAAAAGCGCCATCTCACTTTTAAGTCTTGCCGGCAAAATGGCAAGTCCCATAACTTCTATAAGTCCTATGTTTTCCTTTTTTATATTATGGCGCTCCGGATGAGGATGATAAAGCCCGTCCGGAAATTCTTCCGTGGTAATATTGTTCCTGAGTGCCAAATCAAGCTCATACTCATCACCTCTTCGTCTGGCAATGGGCGTAATAGTATTATGTTTTTCTCCATTGGTTTCAGCAAAGACAAACGCATCCTTATCCGTATAGCCGCGCCACTTGTCTAAAATATATGATGCAAGCTTTACAAGCCTGTCAGGCTTCCTGCCGGAAATGCGGATAACGGACAGTGGCCATTTTACTATTCCGCATTTTATATCCTCAAAGCCTTCTACGCCAAATTCTTCCTCAAGACCGGCTTTTTCCATCGCAAAGGTATACCTTCCACCCTGGAAATGATCATGACTTAAAATAGAACCTCCCACTATGGGCAAATCCGCATTCGATCCGATAAAATAATGTGGGAACTGCCTGACAAAATCCAATAAACGCTCAAATGTCTTCTCATTTATTGCCATAGGTCTGTGTTCTTTAGCTAAAACTATAGAGTGTTCATTGTAATACACATAAGGCGAGTACTGGAATCCCCAGTCCTCCCCTGCAATCTTAAGCGGTATTATTCTGTGAGTCTCCCTTGCAGGATGATCCAATCTGCCGGCATATCCCATATTTTCCATGCAAAGCTGACATTTAGGATAGGTCAAAGATGCCTTCTTCCCTGCTGCCGCTATTGCCTTAGGGTCTTTTTCCGGTTTTGAAAGATTGATCGATAAATCAATCTCTCCATACCGGCTTTCCACGCTCCACCTTATATCTTTTTCGATTCTGTATCGCCTTATATAGTTACTGTCCATTGAGAGCTTGTAGAAATAATCCGTTGCCTCTTCCGGAGATTTTTCATAAAGGCTTTTGAAATTCTGTGCCACCTGATAAGGTCTCGGCATAAGAGTGTTCATAAGTCTTGTATCAAAGTTATCCCTCTCCGTCACCGACTCTTTATCAAGCATTCCTCTTTTTTCGCCCTCGTCTATCAATACCTCGAGAATATCCTCAAGATTTTCACCTATAACCGTATCTCCCGTCTCAAAAGAATCTTCTTTAAAAATATCCAACAGAAGATTAATCGCATAATTTTTTTCATATTCCGGTAATAGAGAGGTTCTAATACCATAGCTCACAAGAGCATTTATTCCATCATGTAATCTGCTCATAAACAACGAACTCCCTTACAAAAAACTATTTTAAAGGTGAAATATCCAGCGCATCATACTGCTCAAAAAACGGCAGAAGTTTTTCTTTAATAATTTCTACTCCGCCCTTTTCCCTTGTCTCTATATTAAGCGGAAGAAGCGGATCGTGAAGCGACATTCTAAGAAGAAGCCATCCATGAATCTTTCCATCATCATAAGATATTCTCACGCCCTCATAATTGTCCGGTACTATATTAAACTCCTCCTGCCAGCTTGAAAACTCCATAAGATCCTTTATTACTCCCTGTCCGTAAGCAGCAAAATCCTCAAGGCCAATCCTGAGTCTGAATTCCCCTGAATCTTCCGGATATTTAAGATCAGAAATAAGAGCCTCCATCTTTTCTCCAAGCGCATGTCTTTTGGCAAGCTCAATCACCATTTTGACCGATAAATAAGCTCCATCATCAAGGAAATAATTCTCCTTTAACGCACCGTGTCCCGATGTCTCCATAGCAAGATGAGTCTCTTTTCCCTCAGAATTAAGTCTTATTGCCTCATTTATTACATTCTTATACCCACGCTTAAATCTGTGGTGACTAAGTCCAAGATTCTTTTCCAGAAACTCTGCAAGCTCGTCACTTGTTACAGAGTCCGTTACAACTGTGGTATTTGGATGGTCTTTTGCAACAATAGCGGCCATAAGTGCGATTACCGCATTTCTGCTGACCGGGGTTCCATCTGAAAATACTGCTGCCGCACGATCTACATCTGTATCAAAGATAAGTCCAAAATCCGCTTTTGCACTTATTGTGGCTTCCTGAATTGCGGCCATCGCAGCCTTGTTTTCCGGATTTGGAATATGATTCGGAAACATTCCGTCCGGCTCTAAGAATTGACTACCGGAAACATCCGCACCAAGAGGCTTTAATACCTTTTCAGCAAAAAAGCCACCCGCACCGTTTCCTGCATCAACTACAATATGAAGTCCTTTAAGCGGAATATCGTATTCCGAAGAATTTACCTCTTTTTTTATGATATCGCAAAGATGGCTGCTGTATCTTGAAATAAGATCGTATTCTTCATCAGCAACCATATCCTGAGCCGTCTTTCCATCTGCCGCAGCATCTTTCTCATAAGCAAGCGAAAGCACCTCTGTTATCTGAGCTTTCTCAAATCCGCCATCAGATGTAAAAAACTTAAGTCCGTTTCTGTTATACGGAAGATGGCTTGCCGTCATCATAATCGCACCATCATACATAAGGTCCGGAAGCACGGTTGCCATAAACATTGAAGGCGTTGATGCAAGATGACAGTCGGTTACACAGGCTCCGACATTTTTAATTCCACAAATAGCCGCTTTTTTAAGATTCTCCGCCGATATTCTTGAATCGTGTCCTATGGCAATCTTTATATCTTTCACATCCTTGCCCTTAAGCTTAGCGACATATCCGGCAAAAGCCTCCGCTATGAAGAATACTCCCTCACTGCTCAAATTAACATTTTCACCTTCCACGCCGTCTACGGCTACACCTCTTATGTCACTGCCGTTTTGCAACTTCAAATACTCGTTTAAATCCATCTTAAATTACTCCTGCTCCTTTGCCTGCACTTACCACATAGAAATCGGCTGCATAGCCTATTTCTTTCTCATATCTTTCTCCGACGGTTTTTATAAAGTTCTCAACCACATCTTCTTTGACAATTGACACCGTACATCCGCCAAAACCCGCTCCCGTCATTCTTGAGCCTATTGCTCCTGCTACCTGCCATGCTGAAACTACAAGGGTATCAAGTTCTTTTCCGGTCACCTCATAATCCCTTTGCAATGACAAATGAGACTGGTTCATAAGCCCACCAAAGGTAATAAGATCTCCGTTTTTAAGCGCTTTAACCGCCTTTTCGCATCTGTCATCCTCACTGGCCGCATGTATCGCTCTTCTAAAGAGAATATCATTTCCAAATTCTTCTCTTAACTTTTTAACCTCTACTTCCCTAAGGCTGCATAGATTAGGCACATCTTTTACCTTTCTTATATTTTCAAGTGCAGCCTCACACTCGGCTCGTCTCTCATTATATTTAGAATCGTTAAGCCCACGCCGTTTATTTGTGTTTCCGATTACAATCTTGTAACCCTTCATATTAAGAGGGACATAAGTGTACTCTAATGTTGCGGTATCCAAATATATAGCACAGTCTTCCTTTCCCATAGCCACAGCAAACTGATCCATAATGCCGCAAGAGACACCGTTAAACTCATTTTCGGAAAACTGACCTATCTTGGCAAGATCCTCGTTTGACAATCCGCATCCCAGAGTCTCATTGAGCATGACTCCGGTTACTACCTCTATTGAAGCCGAAGATGAAAGACCCGCGCCGTTTGGGATATTTCCATAATAATAAAGATCATATCCCTTTTTTAAAGAATGACCTTTCTGTCCGAATGCCCACATTACTCCAAGCGGATAATTTATCCATGCATCATTTGAAAGCGGATCTTTTATATCAATATCTGTCTCAAGTACTCCATCCTTTTCAAAATTGGCAGAATAAAATCTCAAAATATTATCTTCTCTTTGTCTGGCTATAAGATAAGTTCCTACTGTAAGGGCACATGGAAAAACATGCCCACCGTTATAGTCGGTATGCTCGCCTATAAGATTTACCCTTCCGGGTGCAAAGCAGGCGATAATATTACCGCCTGCTCCAAATGTTTTTTC
>CAJOOU010000057.1 GCA_905236735.1 uncultured Eubacterium sp.
GACAGTCCGTCAAAGAGAATTTATGAGGCGGTAAAAAGGATTCCCTATGGAAAAGTGGCTACTTATGCACAGGTGGCAGAGGCAGCAGGTGACAGGAAGATGGCTAGGGCTGTCGGAAATGCTCTGCATAAGAATCCGGATCCGGAAAATATCCCCTGCTACAGGGTGGTAAATGCAAAAGGAGAACTTGCAGGTGAGTTTGCGTTTGGCGGTGCGGATGTGCAGGCCGGACTGCTTGAAAAAGAAGGCATAGTTGTAAAAGACGGGAAGGTTGATTTGGGAAAATTCGGCTGTGATTTAAGGTGAAAATATACGGAGGTAAATATGTTTGATTTGCTTATTGTTGAAGACGAATTAGATTTAAACAGGACAGTTTGCGAATACCTGAGGTGCAAAGGCTATGAGGCAAAGGGGTGCACCAGCGCACAGGAGGCATATGATGAGATGTATGGTAAAACATATGATCTTATTATTTCGGATATAATGATGCCTGGCATAGACGGGTTTGAATTTGCAGAAACGGTGAGACGGTTAAATGAAAATGTACCGATTCTTTTTATGACGGCAAGAGATGATTTTGAAGCCAAACAAAGGGGATTTATGGCGGGGATAGATGACTATCTTGTAAAACCCGTTAATCTCGAAGAACTGAATCTTCATGTAGGTGCGCTTTTGCGCAGGGCAAAGATTGCAAGTACAAAGAGGCTGGAAATTGGCAAGCTTGTTCTTGATGCAGATGAACATATTGTTACGGTAGACGGAAAAGAGGTACAGCTTACAAGCAGGGAATTCAATATTATTTTTAAGCTGCTCTCGTATCCGAAAAAAACATTTACAAGAGGGCAGCTTATGGATGAGTTTTGGGATGCTGATTCTGATGCCACGCCAAGGGCGGTAGATGTGTATATGACAAAACTAAGGGATAAGTTTGCAATGTGTGATGATTTTGAGATAGTGACTGTAAGGGGACTTGGATACAAGGCTGTGCCAAAGGGGTGAGTGTTATGGAAAAAAATATGAGAAGTATTTTTTCTCTAAAAAGATATATTATTATTTTTCTTTTGATAGCGTTTGTGGTAAGCTGCAGTTTTTGGCTGTTTCTCGGGTCTTTTGAGTTTACCGAAGATCAGATAAAAGATAATGCCATTCTGACATTTCTAAATATTCTTTTTCTTAGTCTGATTTTTTGTCTGTTTGACGGAATACAGAGAAAGATTATGATAGAAAGACCGGTCAAAAGAATTCTGCAGACGACAAAAAAGCTTGCAGAAGGAGATTTTAAAGCAAGAGCGGAAAATGTCACCGGCGTGGTTGCCAGAAATGAGTTTGACCTAATTGCGGAGAATATAAATAAGCTTGCGGAAGAACTTGGCGGTATAGAAACGCTTAGATCGGATTTTGTATCCAATGTATCTCATGAAATAAAAACGCCTTTGGCAATCATAGAAAATTATGGCTTTCTTCTTCAGACACCCAATCTTTCGGACGATAAGAGACTGGAGTATGCTTTGGCAATTTCAAACGCGGCTACAAGACTGTCTGATCTTATTACCAATATTTTGAAACTTAATAAGCTTGAAAATCAACAGATATACCCGGAAACCGTTACCTATGATTTAGGGGAACAGCTTGCAGAATGCATTGTGGGTTTTGAGGATATCTGGGAAAAAAAGAATATTGAAATAAACACGGATATTCCTGATGATGTAAAAATCACGGCTGATAAGGAGCTGCTCTCGCTGGTGTGGAATAATCTTTTGTCAAATGCCTTTAAATTTACAGATGAAGGCGGTAGTGTAAATGTTTCTGTATCAACTGACAGCGAAAATATTCTGGTGACGGTTGAAGACAGCGGGTGCGGCATACCGGAAGACGCAGGCAAACATATCTTTGATAAATTCTATCAGGGAGATACTTCTCATGCGACCAAGGGGAACGGTCTGGGGCTGGCGTTGGTAAAAAGGGTGGTTGATATATGCGGTGCAGATATAAGGGTGAAAAGTGAACTCGGAAAAGGTAGCAATTTTACGGTTTTAATAAAACAGAAACAATAAAGAAACAAAACGCAAATATTCATTTCCTAAAATGCAGTACATAAAATATCTCAGGAAAGGAAATGAGTAAAATGTCAGAGAGAATATATTTAGTAACAGGAGCCGCAGGTTTTCTTGGAGGAACGATTTGCAGAAAGCTTGTGGAGAGAGGAGACAGGGTCAGAGCATTTGTGCTTCCGAATGATCCGGCGATAAAGTTTGTGCCGGATGAAGCAGAGATTGTGGAGGGAGATCTTGTAAACAGAGAGTCTCTTGAAAAATTTTTTAAAGTAGATGAAGGCGTGGAAAGCATTGTACTTCATATTGCCAGTATAGTATCCGTAAATCCCGATTACAGCCAAAAAGTAATGGATGTAAATGTTGGAGGAACAAGGAATATAATTGATTTATGCCTTTCACATCCCGAGTGCAAAAAACTTGTTTATTGCAGCTCTACAGGGGCAATCCCGGAGCAGCCGAAAGGAATTAAAATTCGGGAGGTAGACAATTTCAATGAAAACAAAGTGCTGGGGTGTTACAGCATGTCGAAGGCTATTGCCACTCAGGCTGTGCTTGATGCCGTCAGAGAAAAAGGACTAAATGCATGTGTGGTACATCCCAGCGGAATAATGGGACCGGGAGATTTTGCTGTCGGTGAGACAACCGGGACATTGATTAAGATAATAAACGGTGAAATGCCTGCGGGAATAGACGGGTCGTTCAATCTATGTGATGTCAGAGATTTGGCAGAAGGTACAATAGCTGCTGTAGATAAGGGAAGAACGGGAGAATGCTACATTCTTGGAAATGAGCCGGTATCTTTTAAAGACTTTTCAAAGATGGTAAGTGCTGAAGCCGACTGTCAGCCCGTAAAAATGTTTTTGCCGATATGGGCAGCAAACCTCATGGGAAAAATTATGGAAAAGAAAGCAAAAAAGAGAGGTGAAAAGCCGCTTATGACAACATTTTCCGTATACAATCTTTCAAGAAACAATTCGTTTGATTCATCCAAGGCTAAAAAAGAACTTGGCTATAGCACCAGATCATACAGAGAAACTATTCATGATGAAGTGATATGGCTTAAGGCTGCCGGGATGATTGCATAAACCGGTATCAGATAATATATATTTAAGTAGATAGGAGTAAAAGACAATGAACAATAATTATGAATATTATTATAGCGCACAGAAAGAACAGGAAATAGCGGCAATACGAAAAAAATATATGAACCCGGAAGAAGATAAGTTTGAGCAACTTAAAAAGCTCGATAAAGAGGCCGACAAAAGAGGGCAGATTTATGCTCTTGTGCTTGGAGTGACAGGGGCTCTCATACTTGGGGGCGGAATGAGTATAGTTATGGTAGGAAGTACAATATTTATGGCATTGGGAATAATTATAGGCCTTGCAGGACTTGCGGTTGCAGCAGCAGCATTTCCGGTCTATAAAAGAACTGTAAAAAAAGACAGAGAAAAAGTTGCAGCCAGAGTGCTTGAACTTGCCGATGAAATACAATAGTGGAAGGGTGCCTGAGTAAACAGGCATCCTTTTTTAACAGGAAATTTCTTTGAAATCAGCTGTTTTTTTGGAGCAAACACTGATAAAATAAAATGAGTAAAAGTACAGGTGAGGTGGATGAAATGAGCATAGATAACTGCCGCGCGTGGTATGAGGGTGACCCGGTTTTGGAAGAATATCACGATAAAGAATGGTGCAGGGAAAATCATGATGACAGATTTGAGTTTGAAATGCTTTGTCTGGAAGGCGCAAGTGTCGGGTTGTCATGGAAGACAATAATGCATAAAAGACAGGCGTACAAAGATGCCTTTCATAATTTCGATATCGAAAAATGTGCAGCCATGACTGATGATGAGCTTGAAAGCCTTCTTGAAAATGAAGGACTTATACGCAATAAAAGTAAGATTCTAAGTGTGAGAAAAAATGCAATAATTGTAAAAAAGCTGCAGAAAGAATTTGGTAGTTTTGATGCCTATCTCTGGAGTTTTACGGATGGAAAGAGGATTGACAATCATTTAAAACATACGGATGAGATGCCGACGGAATCCGAGGTCTCAAGGAGGATGAGCAAGGATATGAAAAAACGCGGGATAGCCTATGTCGGCCCGGTTATTACATATTCTTTTTTGCAGGCAATAGGCATGGTTAACGATCATCTTGAAGGATGCAAATACAGATAAGAAAAGAGAGGGATATGGAGACTAAATTTTCAAGAACGGAACTTTTATATGGGGCGGCAGCCGTAAAAAGATTTGCAGAGTGCAGGGTAGCGGTTTTCGGAGTCGGCGGAGTAGGCGGATATGTAGTCGAAGCTCTGGCCAGATGCGGAATAGGAGCGCTTGATCTGATAGATAACGATAGGGTAACTATATCAAATATCAACAGGCAGATAATAGCCACGAAAAAAACCATAGGCAGGTATAAGGTGGATGTGGCAGCTGAGAGAGTAAAAGATATTGTGCCAAATTGCAAGGTCACCGGATACAAAATATTTTATCTTCCGGAGACTGAAGGGGAGATAGATTTTACGGAATTTGATTATGTTGTGGATGCAATAGATACGGTTACGGGCAAACTTACGATTATAGAAAATGCCAAAAAGGCAGGTGTGCCGGTAATATCGGCTATGGGAGCCGGAAACAAGAAAAACCCGGCAGCCTTTGAAGTGGCGGATATTTATGAGACCTCTATCTGCCCTTTGGCAAAGGTAATGAGAAGGGAATGCCGAAAAAGAGGAATAGAGTCTTTAAAGGTCGTATACTCAAAAGAGGAACCTTTTAAATCACAGACAGGTGACGGGGAAAGAGTACCGGGCTCGGTAGCTTTCGTACCGCCGGTGGCAGGGATGATTATTGCAGGCGAGATAATAAACGATCTCGCGTCATTTGTGACAGGATAAAGGGGGAGAATATGGAAGTATTATCGGATGAACTTAAAGAAAAGCTGGTTTTTCTGGAAGAATATTTAAAAGAACTCGGGTCGGTGGCTGTCGGATTTTCGGGAGGAGTAGACTCGTCATTTTTGCTTGAGGTCGCTCATAATGTGCTTGGAGATAAAGCAATTGCCGTAACAGGAGTGGATGCATCTATTCCCGAACGGGAATTAAAGGAGGCCAGGGAATTTTGCGCAGACAGAGGGATAAAGCATTATATCTGCAGGGTAAATCCTCTTGAAATCGAGGAGTACAGGCATAATGGTCCGGACAGATGTTATTTTTGCAAACACGGAATATTTGAGGAAATAGGAAAGGTTGCAAAGGAAAATGGGATAGAATATCTGGCGGAAGGCTCGAATATGGATGATATGGGAGATTATCGTCCGGGGCTGCGTGCGGTAGATGAGATGGGGGTGAAAAGTCCGCTTAGAAAAGCCGGGCTATATAAGAGTGAGATACGAACAATCTCAAAGGCAATGGGGCTTCCGACATGGAGTAAGCCTGCATACGCCTGCCTTGCTTCAAGGTTTGTTTACGGAGAAGAGATTACCGAAGAAAAACTTCACATGATTGACAAAGCCGAACAGTTTTTGATAGAACTGGGATTTTTTGAGGAAAGAGTCAGGATGCATGGCAATTTGGCAAGGATAGAGGTAGCGCCGCAGGATATTCAGAGGCTGGCTTCCGATGAAATAAGAACTAAAGTTTATGAAGAATTAAAAAAAATTGGTTTTTTGTTTGTAACCATTGATATGAAGGGGTATAGTATGGGTAGTATGAATAAAACCATAGAAGGGAGGCAGGAGTTATGAAATGGCATAAATTTTTCGCATGGGCAACAGTAGTATGTTTTGTGCTTACAATGATAACCGGATACAATAAACAGTAAAAAATTTACTTTTCAAAAAAGCTTTCCTGCTGTAGAATAGGATTTGGGAGTTTGATGATTACATATCTTTTTTGAGAATAATAATCAACATGAGAGGTATGGGAAAATGAAACAAAAGAAAAGAGGAAGTATTGTAGGCAAGGTCGTAATTGTCTCAGTAGTAGTGGCTGCGATTGTGGCCGGAGTTATCGCTCTAATGGGTATTTTCGGAATAAGAAGCGTTTATATGAATCTTATAGAAGAAGAACTCAGGGCGGCGACTGAACTTTCAGCTAGTGAGTTTACCATGATGTGGGATGGTGACTGGGGATATGAGGACGATGTTCTTACCAAAGGCGGACAGCCGGTTTATGACGAGTATATTGAGACTATTCTTGAGAATGCTGAGGAAACGCAACTGGATTACACCATATTCTATGGTGACACAAGAGTCGTGACTTCAATTAAATCAGCGGATACGGGAGACTATGTAATAGGCACGACCGCATCAGAAGAAGTAGTTGCGGCAGTTATAAACAACGGAGAAAATGTTTATAAGCCTAATATTACAATTGAAGGTGAAAAATATTACGGCTACTATGTACCGCTTAGAAACGACGATGGCACGGTTGTCGGAATGATGTTTGCCGGCAGAGAGAGTTCGGATGTAAACAAGCAGCTGACAGGATTCTTTATTATAATGGCAATCGTCTTTATAATCGGTATTGCAGTACTTGTAGCAGTTGGAGTTGTCTCGGCTAAAAAGGCCGGTAAAGCCATGAATCAGGTTGCAAGAGCAGTTGAAGAGGTCGCGGGAGGAGACCTTTCCGCAGAGATACCTGAAGAAATTCTCGGACGCAATGACGAAGTAGGATTTATTGCCGATAATGTACACAACCTAATGCTGAAACTTAATGAGGTTATCTCCGTGGCAAAGGGATTATCTGAGGATGTGGCGAGTTCAGGTGATGAGCTTTCTAATTCATCTGATATGGCAACAGCTGCGTCAGGTCAGGTGACAAGCGCTGTAGATGATATTTCAAGAGGCGCGGTAAATCAGGCTGAAAGCGTTCAGGATTCGGCAACAAACATTGACAATATCAGCAATGACATCGTAACAATTTCAGGAAATGTTACAACACTTATAGACTATACAAAAGAGATGAGTATGGCATGCGGCAGTGCTATGAGCGCCCTTGAGGAGCTTATGATGCAGAACGATGAAGTGGTCTCTTCAATGGGAGAGATTGATACTGCCATAAGAGGTACCAATGAGGCTGTTAAGAATATCGCAGACGCAACAAAGCTCATTACAGACATAGCTTCACAGACCAATCTTCTTGCGCTTAATGCATCTATAGAGGCGGCCCGTGCAGGTGAGGCAGGACGAGGATTTGCTGTAGTAGCAGAAGAAATCGGAGCTCTTGCCGACCAGAGTGCAAAGACTGCAAGCGAGATTAATCAGATTGTCGAGAATCTTACAGCGGAGTCACTTCGTTCGGTTAATACCATCGAAAAACTTAACGAAGAACTTGGGGAGCAGTCTCAGAGGCTTGATAAGACAAAAGAAGACATGAACATGATGCAAAATGGTGTAAATTCCGTATCAGAGAGTACTGAAGAGATTGCCGGAAGAGTAAGGGGACTCGATGAGGCGAAGGCAAACCTCGTGGGAATTATTCAGGATTTGTCGGCTATTTCGGAAGAAAATGCTGCATCCACAGAAGAAACAAATGCATCAATGCAGGAGCTTAACGCGACATTTGAACTTATTTCACACAGTGCCGGAGACCTTAAGGATCTTGCAACGCAGCTTGAAAGTCAGATTAGTTATTTCAGGGTGTAAACAGAAACATATTAATTATTTGCGGAGCAGACAATTTGTCTGCTCCGTTTTTGATAAAAACTGTTATTGACAAATGAAAATTTGAACTTCCCTACGGTCCCAAACAGTAGCTTAACCGGACTGCGAGCTGACCAAAAGATATGAGGAAAAGTACAGGCAGTTCGCCGAAATATATCCGGCGATGAAAAATATTTTTCCCTTACTTAAGTAAATCATTTATCTGAGAATTTATTCTCTGTACTTCATCAAACAATCTCGGGGCTGTGATAAGGTCGCAGCCCTGACTGATTACTATTATCTGTTCTATGCCGTCTGATGTTGCAACTGTTACGCTGTGTTTGGGACGCAGGTCTATTGCAAGTTTTTCTATGAACTGGTCTGCTGTTTCTGCCGTCTTTGTAAATACGATATGGAGGTTGCCGTATTTTTGTACTGAGGTGCCGTGATCGGGTACTCTGTACGCGTCGTAAACTATTATTACCGTCTCGCCGGTAAATCCCTGGTAGTTGCTCATTATATCCTGAAGCCTTCCCCTGGCGGAGTCCATATTGACCTCGGCAAGTCCTTTAAGTTCATCCCAGGCAAAGATGATGTTGTATCCGTCTATTAAAAGATATTTTTCTCCGGAAGGTTTTGATTTTTTGTGCATATGTTTAATGTGACCTTCTGTGAGGGGCTTTTCATCATAGTTTCTTTTCCGCCTTTCCTCGTAGTCCCTGTTATAATTGTGCAGAAAATATCCGTCAAGATTTTGGGCTTTTCCACCTTCTTTATAGCCGTAGGTGCGCTGGAATATCTCAAGAAGCTCCTCCTCGCCGCCGTATGTACGCTCGGATACGGCGATTGTATCGGAGGTTTCTTTTTGCAAAGATAAGGAGCCCGGGGTATGCATATAATCCTCTACTTCGTCCCAGGGTATGACAAGGGTTTCGCCGCCGGATACAAAAACGGAAGAAGAGGGATTTTTGGTATCACGGTCAGGATCGTAGCTGTAGCTTTCCATAACTTCGTCTGTGTTATGGCAGGGATAGTACCCTTTAAAAGAGAGACTCATCTTCCCCATACCGCCGGTAAATGACAGGAACTGTTTCCGGTAGTCCAAGAGCGTGCTTACGGGTACGCTTCCTGTAATAAAGGCAGTATCTTCGTATATCTCCGGAGGCTCAAGCTGTCCGCATTTTTTTTCTATATCGGTCATTACCCTGCCTATAGCTTCGGTGGGCATTTCCATCCTTATTTCATAAAAGGGCTCGAGAAGGATGCTGTCAGCTTGCATAAGTCCCTGACGCACGGCCCTATAGGTGGCTTTCCTGAAGTCGCCGCCCTCTGTGTGCTTGTTATGTGCACGGCCGCCTGTAAGGGTTATTTTCATATCGGTAATAGGAGAGCCTGTGAGCACTCCTTTGTGGGTTTTCTCTCCCAGATGGGTAAGTATAAGTCTCTGCCAGTTTTTTGCGAGAATATCCTCGGAAAGATCGGCATCAAAAACAAGACCGGAGCCGGCGGGAAGAGGCGACAGCAAAAGACGCACTTCGGCGTAGTGACGAAGCGGCTCGAAATGTCCGGCGCCTTCTACTGTGTTTTTGATGGTTTCCTTGTATAATATACGACCGGGACCGAAGGTTACATCGGTGTCAAATCTTTCTTTTATAAGACTCTTTAGGATTTCTACCTGTATATCCCCCATGAGAAGGGCATTTATGGAAGAACCGGCTCCGCTTACTGATATGCTCATTTCGGGATTTTCTTCTTCGAGCATTTTAAGTTTTGGCAAAAAGAGCATAGGGTCCTGCCCTTCGGGAAGGATGATTTCATAGCTGAGTACGGGAGCGAGTTTTTTTTCGGGAGAAGGAGGGCAGACTCCGAGACCTTCTCCGGCATAGGTGTTTAAAAGAGAGGCAAAGCATACTACATCTCCGCATTCTGCCGTGGCTAGGGATTCATATCCGGTGCCGTTGTAAATGCGAATCTGGTTTATTTTTTCTCCGTTTACCATATCCTTGACACGGACAGAGCCGGAGGTGATTTTGGCGTGTGTCAGCCGGACATTTTGTTCATCTCTGGATATCTTGTATACCAAAGCGCCGAATCTATCGCCTCCTGAGGCAGTGGGGAGATAATCTTCAAGTCCGGATATAAACTGTGCTATACCGTCACCTTTAAGCGCTGAACCGTAATATACGGGGAAGAGCAGTCTTTGGGATATGAGGCTTTTTATGTCTGATGTTCCGATTTTTTCGCCGGAGAGATATTTTTCAAGTAAATCCTCATTTAGCATGGCGATATTTTCGTCTGCATCTTCGTCCGAAAGACAGATGCAGCCGTCACCGAAATATCTGGATATACCTTTTTTGACGGATGCTATATCAGCTCCGGGCTGGTCGGTTTTGTTTACAAATATAAATGTTGGAACACCGTAGTATTTTAGCAGATTCCAGAGAGTCACTGTGTGCCCCTGCACTCCGTCAGAGGCCGATACCAAAAGGATGGCACCGTCAAGTGCCGGAAGAGTTTTCTCGGTTTCCGAAGAAAAATCAAGATGTCCCGGGGTATCGAGCAGGGTGATGCTAAGGTCGCCTGTCCTTAGGAGAGCCTGTTTTGAAAATATGGTTATGCCTCTGTCTTTTTCAAGGGAATGTGTATCCAAAAAGGCATCCTTTTTATCTACTCTGCCGAATTTATTTATACTGCCGCATTCATAGAGCAGTCTTTCGGATAATGTTGTTTTGCCCGCATCAACATGGGCGAGTATACCTATAACTGTTTTCTTCATATAAAAAGGATAACAGTTTTGATAAAAAAAGTACATTTTTTTACAAAAATAATAATATTTAAATTTATTTATCTTTTTTATTGTGAAAATGTACAAAAAACAGGGCGTTTGTAGGGATTTTTTGTTGCGATGTGCATAAAAAAAACAGAGCGACCTAAAAAAAAGGCACTTTTATCTAAAAAAATGTCCTTGTATTCATTGCTTGCAATTGAGATAATACAGATGTACAAAGCGGCCAAAGGTCTATAGGTCGCAACATAATACTTATAATATATGTTAGGAGGAAAAAGTATATGTTCAAAGGCAAATTTGGCAAGTATGCCATTGCGTTCTGCATCCTTGGAATTGTGTACAATTTCATGTATTCGGGATTACAGAACGACCAGATTAACATTCTTCAGGGC
>CAJOOU010000058.1 GCA_905236735.1 uncultured Eubacterium sp.
AAAATCAGCACCGACACGTTTAGCTATTTCTGTCTGAACAGCATCTTCAAAGTCTTTTTGCTTTTTCAAAAGAACATTTTTAACATCTTCTTCGGTCAATTTTTCAAAGGTAAAGATTAGGGAAAGGGCTTTGTAAGTTTCTTCGATTTTATCAGGAGTGAGCACTTTTCTTAGTATATAGACCATGTTCATGAAAGTGAGAACAGAAACATATCCTGTAACTTTACGAGTCTCACACAGCTTCCAAATGATAGCAGAATATTTATAGTGAGGTTCTCTCTTCTCAAGAACATCGAGTATTATATTTGCATCAATCAGTTATTTCATATTTTTCTTTTAAAGCTTTATTTTTATTGAGTTTTAATAGTGTTATGGTAAAATAATGAAATAGCGATTTGTAATTATGCTGCCTTTTGGGAGAGAACAATGTGTTATACAAAGGCAGATGAAATGGATAAGTATGACTGCGTCTTTATAGGATTCCCAATCTGGTGGTATGTGGCACCGACCATAATAAATACTTTTTTGGAACAATATGACATGACAGGAAAGAAGATAGTACTTTTTGCCACATCCGTGCATAAAGATGATTGTTAAAGAAATATTTTGGTGAGGTTATAAATAATGAGATATCCAAAGTTTTTGAAAGATGGAGGAACAATAGGTTTTGTAGCACCGGCCTTTGGGTGCGACAGTGAGCCGTATAAAACTGCTTTTGAAAATTCACTTGGAAAATGGCAAAAGATGGGATATAAGACTCATCTTGGCCCCAATGTATATGAAGGCTCGGGAATTGGCATAAGCGCCACTCCGGAAAAATGCGGGGAAGAGCTGAATAATGAATACTGCCTGGGCGATAGTGATATTCTCATATCCTGCGGCGGTGGAGAGCTTATGTGTGAAGTTATCCCCTATATGGATTTTGAGAAAATGTCTATGGCGGAGCCGAAGTGGTTTATGGGGTATTCGGACAATACCAATTTTACATTTTTATCAGCTACTATTATGGATACAGCCGCAATTTACGGCCCGTGTGCGGCAGCATTTGGTATGGAGCCGTGGCATAAGTCCCTAAAGGATGCACTGGGTATTTTAACGGGAAAAACCGATACTGTAAAGAATTACGACTTGTGGGAAAAAGAATCCTTAAAAGACGAAGAACATCCTCTCGCGCCCTACAATGTTACGGAGAAAACTGAGGTAAAGTGTTTTCCGGATGATTTATGTGTCATGGGTGGAAGGCTTTTGGGAGGCTGTCTTGACTCTCTGGCAAATCTTGTCGGAACTAAATATGACAAGGTCAGAGACTTTAACAACAGATATTATAAAGACGGTGTTATATGGTTTTTGGAAGCCTGCGATTTAAATGTTATGTCAATTAGAAGGGCACTTTTTCAGCTGAGAGAAGCAGGCTGGTTTGACGAGGCAAAGGGATTTATTATCGGAAGGCCGCTTTGTTTTGGAGAAGAGGCATTTGGTTTAAACCAGTACAATGCCGTAACCGATATTCTCGAAGGACTAAATGTACCGATAATAATGGATGCTGACATTGGTCATCTTGCCCCAATGATGCCTATAATATGCGGAGGCAGCGCCAAAGTAGCATTTTCGGGAGGCACATTGAGTATAACTTATACTTTTGAATAAAAGCTTACAGGCACATATTACAGCCATATGGCTGTGGTATTGCGGGAATGAAACTGCTCGGACAGATGAATCAGCTGCCGCCACCACCTATGGAAGCGGAGGAGGATGGCAGTCATGCCTTCTTGTGGCAAGCGGTAACTGCGAGTGGTTTGAACCGTATCTTGAAGAAATAGGTGCGGCTAAGGAAAGGGATGATATATTTGCAAGCTATTCAACCTTCATTTGAACAGTTTGGACTTTATGCGCCGAGGAGCGCTGAGGTACCTAAAAGAATCTGCAAAACAGACGCTTGCGAGTAGGCGTCTGTTTTGTTATTATATACGGATGGAAGATTATACTTCAGGGGGGATTGGTTATGCTATTGTGAAAGTAGGGAGAATTATATGCAAACAATGAACGAATTCCACATAGCATTTGATATTGCGGCACTTGTAATCAGTATTACTGTGCTTATATACACATTTTTACAAAAGAGGACTGATAAAAAACAAAACAGGGTTTTTATAGCCATAGTATTGGTTGTTACATTAAATTCTATTGTTTCTGCACTTGCATCTTTTTCAGAACCGTTTGCATATGAGGGTGCGTCAATAAACGTCGTTATTAAGCTGTGCCAGTATCTTTATTTTATTATGCACACTTTGCTTTCACCGCTGCTGTATTTTTATGTGATAAGTGTTACGGGAACGGTATTAAAAAGAGGTAAAAGAAAGACATTTTTCTATGCTTTACCTTTTTTAATAACCGAAGTTCTGGCCCTTATCAATCCCCAAACGCAGTGGGTTTATTACTATGATGAAGCTATGGCGTTTCACCGTAGCTGGGCAGAATATCTTATATATGCCGTTGCGGCACTGTATTTTATACTTGCCCTGGAAGAACTGCTTTTTGCATGGAATGCGATAACAAAGAGTAAAAGTATAGCTCTTATATATCTTTTTGCCCTTGCTCTTGCCGGAGTTATTATTCAGCTTATAAATCAGGATATAAAAAGTGAGCTTTTTGCGGAAGCTCTGGCTCTTATGGGCGCTATGCTTTCCATTGAGAACGAAGATGACAGAATAGATGCGGATACGGGTATATATAACAGGCGGGCTCTGCAGATGGATGTTCACAGTTTATTAATGCTTGGCCTTAATATTCCGATTATTTTTGTTAAGATAACCAATGCAAATATCATAGAAAGAGTTACACAGTCGGCCAATCACGATATTCTTTCCGATATCTGTTCGGATTTCTTTATAACAATATTTCCGAGATACAGGATTTATCATCCCAACCCTGAGACCTTTGTTATTCTTTGCAATGGTCTTGGCGGGGACGACATAACTGAAAAAACAGAGGAAATAAGAAGAAGATTTAAAAAAGGATGGAATATATCGGGGATTTCATTTATGCTTGAAGCGGCTGTTATTGAGACCGGAGCGCCGAAAATGATTAAAAATGAAGATGATGTTCTTTATGTGGCTGACAGTATTATCCCGATGGCTGTCAGCAAAAACAGAGCAGATATTGAATGGATAATGAGAAGGGCGGAAGTTGAAAACGCCGTTAAAAGAAGCATTATGGAAGACAATATTGAGGTGTATTATCAGCCCACATATGATGCTTCGACAATGCAACTTCACGGCGCAGAGGCTCTTGCGAGAATGAAGGATTCGGATATAGGCATGGTATCTCCGGATGAGTTCATACCGGTAGCTGAACAAAATGGTATGGTCGAGGAAATTGATGATTTTGTGCTGAGGGAAGTTTGCAGATTTATAGAAAGCGGCGAAAACAGAGGAAGCAGAATAAATGTAAATTTATCGGTTATACAGTGTTTAAGACCTGGGTTTTTTGAACATATAATGGAGATTGTAGACAGCTATGATATAAAGCACAGCCAGATTAATTTTGAGATAACGGAATCTGTCGAAGCCGAGGACTACGAAAAACTTTCAGGAGTTGTTAAAAGGCTTAAAAATGAAGGGTTTTCATTGTATATGGATGATTATGGCACCGGATATTCAAATATGGAGGCCATATTCTCACTTGATTTTGATGTAATCAAGATAGACAAAAGTATTCTCTGGAGTGCGGAAAAAGACGGATGTGGGAGAACAATACTTGAAAACAGCATAAGGATGATTCATGATTTGGGCAGAAAGGTTTTGGTTGAAGGAGTTGAGACGGAAGAGCAGGTAGACATGCTTAAAGCTTTGGGAGTTGATTATCTGCAGGGCTATCTGTTTGCGTGTCCTTTGCCTAAGGAGAAGTTTTTAAAACATATATCTGGTGTTGAGGTATAGAGGAGGTTATATTATGAAAGCAGCTTATATTAACGAATTTGGGGGACCGGAGGTTGTTATGTTTGGCGATATGCCTGTGCCGGAGCCGAAAGATGACGAGATACTGGTACGAAATACAATAATAGGCGTCGGAAAGCCGGACTATTTGGTAAGAAGCGGTAATGACCCGTATCTTGAGGATGCTCTTCCGGGACTTATTATAGGCAATGAGAGCGGTGGAGTTGTCGAAGCTGTCGGACCGGATGTAAAGGAGATTAAGCCCGGGGACAAGGTAGCCGTGCTAAATGCGACAGGCTGTGGCTCACATGCGGAATATTCGTGCGCAAAAGAAAATTATGCTATTAAACTTCCAAACGGTGTCGAACCGGAGATGGTACCCGGTATTCTGAATCTGCAGGTGGCATATGCACTTTTATTTGATGCCGGAAAAGGCACAGACGGAGAAAGTATTTATATTTCAGGTGCTGCCGGAGGTATAGGTACGACTATTATCCAGATGGCAAAGGCGTCAGGTATAAAGGTGGTGGCTTCGGCTTCGACCGATGAAAAATGTGAGGCGCTTGCAAAACTTGGGGCAGACTGCGTATTTAATTATAAGTCAAAGGATGCAAAAGAAGAGGTTCTTAAGGCGACAAACGGTAAGGGCGCTGATATTATCTATGATCAGACCGCCGGTAAAAAGCTGATAGAAAGGTTTGATTATCTTGCGGATTTCGGACAGATTATTTTATATAACTGGCTTGACGGTTCTCCTGAATTCGACCAGCTTGACACGATAATAAAGAGGGCTCCGCATGCCCAGGCTGTAAGGGCATTTTCTTTCCATGTGTTTGATGATAAACCTGCCAGAAGGCTTTCAAATGCAGATAAGTGCTTTGATATGATTAGAGACGGAAGAGTAAAACCTCTTATTTGCAGGGATTTTCCTCTTGAAAAAGCAAGAGAAGCGCATGAACTTTTGGACAGCGGTAAAGCTATAGGCAAAATAATAATGCATCCATAGGAGGGTATGTTTATGAAAAAAACGGGAATTCTTAATGCACAGCTTATCAGATGTATAGCAGAACTTGGTCATAAGGATTTATTTATGATAGGAGATGCAGGGATGCCGATACCTAAGGGTGTTGAGGTAGTCGATTTAATACTGTGTGCCGGAGTAACTTTTTAGTCGGAGATATGTATGGAAAAAAATATTCAAACCAGTTGTGATATGTGCGCATATTATGTGTATGATGATGATTGGGGATATGTATGCGACATAGATATGGATGAAGATGATTATATGAGATTTTTAAGTGACTCGCATTATTCCTGTCCGTACTTTAGGAACGGAGATGAGTATGCTGTGGTAAGAAAGCAGATGTAATATATCTTATGAGAAGTTGCGCAAGCAGCTACTCATAAAAGGCGCATTTTTTGCGCCGCATTCGATTATCGGGTTCGCGAAGCG
>CAJOOU010000059.1 GCA_905236735.1 uncultured Eubacterium sp.
AATGAACTTGCCAAACTTTATGCCATTAATCCGGCTACAGCAGCGAAGGGAGTGAATCTTCTGGTTGATGAAGGCATTATTTATAAAAAAAGAGGTATAGGTATGTTTGTGGCAGAGGGCGCAAAAGATATTATCATCAAAAAAAGAAAAGATTCCTTTTACGACACTTATATTAAGCAGATGCTTAAAGAGGCACAGAATCTTGGACTTACAAAAGAAGAAATTATTGAGATGATAAAATAAAGAAAGGGAAGTATATGAGCACATTGGTATGTAAGGGAATTAAAAAATCATACAAAGATAAAGAGGTTCTTAAGGGAGTGGATCTTACTGTAGAACAAGGAAAAATCTACGGTCTTATAGGAAGAAACGGAGCCGGCAAGACAACTCTTTTGTCGATTATGACGGCGCAAAATCCGGCTAATGAGGGAGAAGTTACTATTGACGGCGAGAGAGTATGGGAGAACAGGAATGCTTTGGATAAGCTTTGTTTTTCCAGGGAGATTAATTCCATGTCGCCTCTCGGTCCGAATAACCTCAAGGTAAAGGAGTATTTCAGGATAGCAAAGACTTTCTATCCGAACTGGGATGAAGAACTGGCAGAAAAACTTATAGCGGATTTCGGAATAAAAAAGAAGAGCAAAATCCACAAGCTCTCAAAGGGCATGCTCTCAATGGTAACCATAGCAATAGGTATGGCATCCAAGGCACCTGTTACCATTCTTGATGAGCCTGTTGCCGGACTTGATGTTGTGGCACGCGAAGACTTTTACAGAATGATAGTAGAGGAGAATGCCGAAACGGGCAGAACATTTATCATCTCCACCCATATTATCGAAGAGGCGGCAGATGTTTTTGAAGAGGTAATGTTTTTATCGGGCGGAAACATCATTATAAAGGAAAACACCCAGGAACTTTTGGATAGAAGTTTCCATATAACCGGGCTTAGCGAAGAAGTGGACAGGGCGGTAGAGGGCCTTGAGATACATCATACGGAAAGTATGGGAAGAAGCAAGGGCGTAACCGTAATGCTTAAAGGTAGTCAGAGGATAAAAGAAGGCTGTGATGTGACAATTCAGCCGGTATCTCTTCAGCAGCTGTTTGTGGCGCTTTGCGGCAGGGAGGCAGAGTAATGGATAAACGGATTTATAAATATATGTTGTATTATACCGAGTGGGCGGTAGGAATTGTGATAATAGGTTCTATAGTTTTCCCTCTCTATATGTGGGTCCTTAACGGACTTGGAAAAGAAAGCCTGATGCAGATTATAAATGATACTCATTTTTATACCCTGTTTTTTGGAATAATAGTGGCTCTTATGGTGGGCGTAACTTTTATTCCGCTTATAATGCAGCTGTTGATAGCCTGTGGCAGTACAAGGAAAGAAGTTTTAAAGGGTATAGTTTTCTTCAGCTTTTTTTATCCGTTGCAGGTGACGCTTATACATATTGTTTTAACTCTTATTACAAGAGGTGGCTATAATGCCGGTATGAATGGGTATGAACTGACGGTTTTTGCCGTTATGTCTGTGGCAGTGATGTTATTTTTGCTGGACGGAGTGCTGATTAACAAGGTGGGAAGAGTGGCATACATTTTATCCATAATCTTTATATCTGTCTTAGGAGGAGTTGTGGGCTTTATTTCCGCAAACGGGTTTGACAGCGTGGTGGGGATTGCTGCAAAGACGGTTATTATGATATGCAGCATAAGTGTGATAATCTATGCGATAGCCCTGCTTTTTCTTAGAGCGGTACTAAAAAAATATGAAGTGAAGAGCTAGAGAGGACACGGAATGAAAACATTTAAGGAAATAATGTATAACGTAAGAGATTGCTTTATTCTTATGGCTTTTTTTATAGGGGCTGCATATTTAATAGGCAGTATCGTTATGGCGGTCATAAATGTTGCAGATGGGGGAAGCGAGTTTTTGCCATTGGGAAGCATAATGAGCGTAATAGGAGTTGTACTTTACGGCTATGCCGGAAGTATGGGAAATACGGCAAGCTATCATATATACATATCATTGGGATGTACCAGAAGAAAATATTTTCTTATCAGTATGATATCGCAAATTATAGTATTTGCACTGGGTATAGTGATGATGGGAGTTCTTTTTGTCATAGAGGAAATGATAGGATTTTTTGTGTACGGACAGATTGATGTGTTGGACTATCTTGCGGTTGGCAGTCTTATAGGCAGCTACTTTCCGGTAATAGCATTTTTTTGCGCGGCATATTATTTTATAGTATCGGGAGTGGTTGTAAGATTTGGAAGAGTAGGGGTATATATTAATCTGACAATCTGGATACTGGCCTGCATTACCCTATCAAGCGGTAATGAACTGATAAGCGCCGCAACAGGCGGCAGGCTGTCTGCGGGAAAGATATTTGGCGTCATTATGAATATGGGAAATTGGGCTCTTATGGGATTAGGGCTTGCCGTTTTTTTGGTCGGGCTTGGAATCTACTGGCTTCTTATATATAATAAGGAGGTAAATATTTAGGAAAGAAGGATAAATTAATTGGAAACTAAAGACAATACGAGGAACATTAAAACAGGATATCTTCTTTTTGTTACGGGACTTTTCATAGCGTCACTGGGCGTGGCTTTTTCCACAAAAGCGGGGCTTGGCACATCACCCGTATCATCCGTGCCGTATTCGATATCTCTTGTAAACGGTCTTTTTACATTCGGAGGCTGGCTCAATGTCTTTAGCATAACCCAGATTGTCATTCAGGTTATGGTTATGAAGGGGAAGTGCAATTATATAGAGATAGTAATTCAGACTGCACTTGCGTTTGTATACGGATATCTGACGGATATGTCATGCTATCTGATAAGGAATATTTCTGCGGACACTTACCCCGAGCAGATATTTTATCTCCTTTTGAGCTGCATGGTCTTGGGATTTGGAATCTGGATTCAGCTTAAAGGAGGAGTGGCCATGCTTCCGGGAGAAGCAATGAACAGGGCTATAAGCAAGGCTGTGGGCATAAAGTATGGTAATGTAAAGATTTTTTTTGACATACTTTATATAGCAATATCCGCTGTGATATGTCTTGTCTTTATGGGGCATCTTGAAGGCGTCAGGGAAGGCAGTATTATAGCGGCTGTGCTAATTGGAAATATTATTAAATTTTATGAGACAATATACAGGTATATAAAGAAAAAACTGTCGGCGGAGTGATCAGAGATTTTTATAGTGACCGGGTGTAATGCCTTCATATTTTTTAAAGGCACGGTACATGGTGGATATATCATTGTATCCGCATGAAGCGGCGAGTTGCTGCATGGTGATCTTGGGATTATCATGCAGCTTTTTTTGTGCTGTTTTATGCCTTTTTTGTTGCAGATAGTTGTAGAGCGTAACTCCGAAATAGCTTTTAAACTGTCTCGTGAGCTGAGTTGGTGTTATGTTGAAATGCTCGGATACAGCTTGCAGGGAGAGGGAGGCATCGGTAATATTTTCGTCAATATAAGACCGTACCCGGCTGATCTGATTCTTTTTGCCGACCGATTCAAGCATAAGGTATTGCTTACGCAGCTCGGTTAAAAGAGTGCTTAGATTTCCTATAAAGTCTTTTTCGGTTTCAAAACGCATAATACGGTAGAGGATATCTTTTCTGTCAAGATAGGATGAGTTTATTATACCGTTCGAGCTTAAATATTCCGTAAAAGAAAGCATGAAAATCTGAGTATGATGATGGATCGATTCCATGGCAGGGGCGGCATTTTCCAAAATTTTTGAGACTGTCTCCCGTCCGAGTTTTTCGCAGTCACAGCTATCCGATATAAGAGAGCCTGCAACAAAAGTCGAGAGAGGTTTGTAAAATTCGGTGTCGGTTATTAAACCTGCGTGGAGCATATCCTGCATTGATATGTGCATAACTGCAGGGGTACTGCTTTTAAACAGACAGTATTCTTTGGCGTGGTTTAAAGAATTTGTTGTAATAAATATACTTTTTTCGCCCGTAAGCATATCACTTAAAATAAAACGGATCCCGGGATAAATATCTTTAACATCTTTGTATATATTTTTGAAGGATAATGTCATCGAATCAATAAATCCATGTTCACTTTCGCTTTCACCTTCGAGCCTCGGATAACATATAAGATAATAAATATGTCCCAAGGATGTATAGCAGAAAAATATTGGAGCATCAATATGCTTTTCGGATGCATCAATAAGGCTCTTAAGATGGGCGGAGGATGATTCGTCAAATAGAATCTCATCCTTAAAAAAAATGCTCACGGCCATAAAACCCCCGTTACCTAAGATAATGTGCTCTTTTTCGAGAGTCGCAAGGAGGGGGGCGGTGGTTCTGATATGGTTATTTGTAATAAGGTTAAGCAGCCTTCCACATTTTTCGGCTTTTATTTTGTCGCCCGGATCATCGGAATCACATAAGCCGGGTTGCAGGGAATAATATATAAGCATAGTCATACCTCCTTTTGCAATAATATCACAATATTTGCGAAAATAAAACATATAAAATCAGCAAATAAAAGCGATAATTACAAAGATGATGTGATAATTGCAAATAGTATGGGCTGTGTATATAATTTGTATATAATGATTTTTCCGTGTAAAAGTTATCACGGAGAAATCCTGATAGGAGGGTTTTAAAATGAAGAAAAGAGTAGTAAGCATTCTGCTGACTGCGGCTATGGCAGTGTCACTTGCAGCATGCGGAAACAGCGGAGGAGCCCAGGTTTCATCTGATGCTTCTTCGGCAGATGAGACATCCATAAGTGATGCAGGTGTGGTAAATGAGTCGGAGCCTGAGTA
>CAJOOU010000060.1 GCA_905236735.1 uncultured Eubacterium sp.
ATTTTAGTTCTCCTTTCAGTTTTGGTATCGCGCCCTTCGGCGCATAATCATTTTGCCCTGTGGGGCGAGGATTTTAAAGTCCGCTGAAAATCTCGATATCAGCGCTGTCTGCTGTAAGCTGTACTACTGCCTTTTTAGTCTTTGCAGTTTTACCTACAACCATACCTCTTCTTCTCTTCTTACCTTCACTGTTCATTGTGTTTACCTTGGCAACCTTTGTGCCTTCAAACATCTTCTCAACAGCTTCTTTTATCATTGTCTTGTTAGCTTCCGGATGAACAAGGAAAGTGTATTTCTTTTCGCCCATGGCATTCATACTCTTCTCTGTTACAACCGGCTCTATGATAACATCATAATACTGTACATTTGCCATTATGCATATACCTCCTCAAGTGAAGCTACTCCGGCTTTTGTAGTGATTACAGTGTTGTATCTAAGGATGTCATATACATTTACCGAATTAATCTGAGCCGTAGCGACATCCGGAATGTTTCTTGCTGATAATACAACATTTTTGTCATTCTCGTTTAATACTACAAGCGCCTTTGAAACCTTGAGATTGTCTAAAATCTCCTGGAACTTCTTTGTTTTAATCTCATCAAGCTTAAGCTCGTCAAGTACGATGAACTTGTTTTCCTGAACCCTTGATGTGAATGCAGACTTAAGAGCTGCTCTCTTCTCTTTCTTGTTAAGCTTGAAAGAGTAATCTCTCGGTGTCGGTGCGAATACTACTCCGCCGCCTTTCCACTGTGGAGCACGGATAGAACCCTGTCTTGCATGTCCTGTACCCTTTTGTCTCCATGGTTTCTTACCACCACCTGATACCTCAGAACGGGTCTTAGCCTTCTGTGTACCCTGACGGTTGTTTGCAAGCTGCTGTACAACAGCCATATGTAATAAATGTTCGTTTACTTCTACGCCGAAGAGGGCATCGTTTAATTCCATAGTGCCGACTTCTTTGCCTTCAATATTATAAACAGATACATTAGCCATCTGTTAGTCCTCCTTTCCTTAAAGCGCGTCTTACGCCTTAACAGATTCCTTGATTGTCACTAAAGATTTCTTTGGTCCCGGTACCGAACCCTTAATAAGAAGAAGGTTGTTCTCTGCATCTACGCGTACAACCTCAAGGTTCTGTACTGTAATTTTCTTGCTTCCCATGTGTCCCGGCATCTTCTTTCCTCTGAATACCTTTGAAGGTGTTGAGCAAGAACCGTTTGAACCGGCATGACGATGGAACTTAGAACCGTGCGCCATAGGTCCTCTTGACTGACCGTGTCTCTTTATCGCGCCCTGGAAACCTTTTCCCTTTGAGATAGCTGTTGCATCTACCTTGTCGCCGCTTTCAAAGATATCGGCTTTGATTTCCTGTGCAAGCGTATACTCCTCGGCGTTTTCAAACTTGAACTCGCGCAGAAATCTCTTTCCGCTTACGCCGGCCTTGGCAAAATGTCCTGCCTGCGGCTTGTTTACGCCATGTCTTCTTTTTACATCTTTCTTTCCGTTAGCATCTTTGACAACAACTTTTTCCTTCTTGTCAACGAAGCCAACCTGAACAGCACTGTATCCGTCGTTTTCAACAGTTTTAATCTGTGTAACCACACACGGACCAGCCTGAAGTACAGTGACCGGAGTAAGCTCTCCGTCTTCACTGAAGATCTGAGTCATTCCGACTTTTGTAGCTAAAATCGCTTTCTTCATTTGTTTACCTCCTGTTAATCTACAGCGGAACGCAAATAATGTGCGTTCATCCTAGAACAGTCATATATAAGTGGAACACTATGCTTTAGAGTCTCTCGACTTGAAGATGTTGATTCCTTCAATGAAGTGTTGCTTCTATATATAAACCTATAGGATTTTACCTTGTTTTCAAAATGCCTTATTTCTTGTCTTTCATTTTGATGTCGATGTAAACACCGGCAGGCATTTCGAGTCTTGACAATGCATCAACCGTTTTCTGTGTAGGTGTGATGATGTCGATGAGTCTCTTGTGAGTTCTCTGCTCAAACTGCTCTCTTGAATCCTTGTACTTGTGTGTAGCACGAAGAATTGTAACTACTTCCTTCTTTGTCGGAAGCGGTACAGGTCCGCTCACCTGTGATCCGTTCTTTGTTACAGTTTCAATGAGCTTCTTTGCAGATGCATCGATGAGCTCATGGTCATAAGCCTTTAATGTGATTCTCATAACCTGAGTTGCCATAAAAAAAGTCGCCTCCTTTTCGCACTTTTTAATAGTACGACAAGCGGTGACTGTACACTATCCCGTGTGTTTCCTGTTTGCAAAGCAATAGAAAATCGCACGTTGTCTCTGCTACTAGGCAGACCGTATTGTGATACAGTGACTTGTCGCCAGTTTCCTAACTTGACATTCGCTCCACGGAAAACCCGCCACTGGGGCGGCAACCTCACGCTTCATAGCTATCAATGTCACATAGCGAAAGTAATTATACCTCATTAATCTGCCAAATGCAAGCATTTTTTTGCATAAAATTTATATAAAGAACTCCTTAATTTTCAACACCGGAACCGGACGCGAGTACTTATATCCCTGCAGGTAATCCGCCCCGAACATAACACACATTCTTTCATCCGAAGCATCTTCAACCCCCTCAAACAACACTTTTATACCACAATTCTTAAATCCCGTTACAAGCGTTCTGATATTGCTTGCAACCTTTTCGTTTTCCCTCGCTTTTATCAAAAGTCTTCTGTCAAATTTAACCACATCAAAATTGAGTTCCGTCACATCTGCAAAATTCGAATATCCGACGCCAAAGTCGTCCAGAACAAAGTGCACATTTTCAGCGCAAAGCACATCCATTGTATTCTTTACTCTCTCATACATCTTCGCATCATTGCTTTCGGTAATTTCGAGCGACAGCTTGCCGCTTGGTATATGGTGTTTCCACATAATCTTCTGTACTTCATCCGCAAAATCCTTTTTCACCAGATCTTCCACGGAAAAATTCACCGTAAACCTGTTGAATCTGCATCCACCGTCAAGCATCTGTGATAAACACCTGCAGGTCTTATTTAAAACAATAAGGCTGAGTTCGTGTACAAAATCAAATTCATGCGCAAAGGACATAAACTCCGACGGTTCTATAAGTCCCGTCTTTTCAAGGTCCAGCCTCATAAGCATTTCGGCATATTCATATTTACCGGTTGCCACCGAAAGAATCGGCTGTGCATACACCACCACTCTTTCATCATCAGGATTCCTGTTAAGACATATATCATTGATTTCGTCAAGTATATATCTTATCCTTGCCAGTTTATCTATATCCTTTTTCCCTACAAAAATATAGCTGTTTTCTTCCATCCTTGCATCATAGTATGCAAAAGCTGCCACAAAATCCAGATAGTCCCTCATGTAGTATGACGGTTCAAACGCCACTATTTTATAGGGAATTTTAAACTTTTTATAATACTCCGGGAACACATTGTTTATCAGATGATTGTAATGAACCATAAGAGATTCGTTTTCTCCGGCATCGAGCCTTTCTTCTATAGCAAGAACATAGGTATGTTCATCGGTTTTAAAAAGCTTTGCCTGTTTATAGTTTCTCATCCAGAATGTGTGTATTGCCTTACCCAGCTCCTGCGGCACTCCGGATGTCCTGTCTGTATCCAAAAACCTTATGGACAGAAAACTCGCCCTGTTTCCGTGCCTGTTTGTAGCCGCAATAAAGTCCCCGAGAGCATTTAACCCCATGGCTCCTGTAGCAAGCTCATAAGGATGTGAGTGAATCATCACAAATACGCCTATGACCGGGATGATAAAGGTAAATGTCATATACGAATTGTTGTTGAACATATTTTGAATAACAAGGGTTATCGCACAGAATATCCCCATGAACATAAATGTTCTTCTTAGCTGGGTTATCAGTCTGTCCTTGTATCTGATTATCATATAAAGGAGAATCAAAAGTCCGCCTATATAAGCTATGGTAAATGGTTTGATATAGGTGGTATCATGCCACAGCCCCTCATCATCTAAATAAAATCCAAACTTTATAAGGGGCGAGATTGTATCAAAAAGGATACCTGAAAAAAGTATCAGGCATGAAACCGCTGCAATCCTTCTGCCGTTTTTGGCAGGCAGTACCATAAGATTTCTTACATATATGATATACATAAGCAGGTTAAAAAGCAGCAGGTCGTGATATACCGCCCTCGTGATATACACGCTTTCCACATGAGTAGGCCAGTATGTTATTATCATATAAAACATTACATTGGAAATAGCGGCAACGCTCAAAAGATAAACCGACATTTTAAAAATATCAAAGTTATGATCCCTTGAATCCGACTTTGACTCCCATATCAGTTCTGCAAGAACTATGCAGGTAATTAAAGCAATAACATCTCCAACCGGAGTATAATCAATAACAAGATCCTGTAGCTGCACCTTTACACCTCTTCTTTTCATATTTCAGCCTTTTACAGCTGCCTTTTCAGAATTTCCACAAGTTCATCGGCATTGTCTTTGGTCACATGGTATCCGAATCCCTCATATTCATATTCACTCGTCTCTCCCTCAAGTACCGAGATCATAATATCACCCATATACGCATTGAAATGACTCGTGTCAATATAATACCCATTGTCTCGTGTCAAAGTACTTAATCCGCTGAAATTAATATATTCGGTAACTTTAGAGAGTTCCTTAATAAAGGTTAAATATTCAGCCTCTTCAACCGACGCTCTATAGGTTACCGGATGCATCGGAGTTGTAATTACGGTAAACTCTATTCCGTATTCTTCGCAAAGAGCCTTAAGAAGCGCCACATCATTCACGCATTTTTTAATTCTTTCATCTATATTGTCCGTATCTCCGATTTCCGGAGCCAGCGGCCCGTCCCAGTCAATCTCAGATGTCCTGTCATAGTCACACCACCACCCGTAATCATAAAAATATTCATAGCCGTCAGTGCCTGCTTGGGCCAGAATATAGCGCAGCGACTTAAAGGCCATCGCCGCGGACAAATAGGTTTTGTAAAACTCTGCCTTGTTTGCACTCGCATATTCATATGTCATCCTGAGCGGCTGGCTGTTGTGCTTTTCCCCGTTTACCGTATAAGAATTACTGTCCACAAGGATATAAACATGTTTGGGAACAATCCCTTCACTTATAAAGGTACGCACATTGTCAAGATGTTCTTTTACCGTGCCCAGTGAATATGTCATATTATAACACTTTTCACCGGCTATTTTATCTGTATGTACCGCCCCTGCCCTTGACGATCCAAAGAAAAAACTGTCATATTTATCCGGATTGTCCAGAACATATCTCATCTTGACATAGTTTTTGTTGGGCTCTACCCCGTTATTTCTGATGTTATCCCAGTGGAACACATTGTA
>CAJOOU010000061.1 GCA_905236735.1 uncultured Eubacterium sp.
AAAGGTGCCTCTGCAAAAAAACTTTATATATCAGGTGTACCCGATGGCGAAAATGTCGTCTGGTCTTCTTCCAACAAAAGCGTGGCAAAGGTAAGTTCTGCCGGTGTAATTAAAATAAAAGGTATCGGCACTTCCCTCATAAAGGCAAAGGTTGGGGATGTTACGGTAAAATGTCTCGTGGCCGTTTCTTCCAAAATAGCCTATAAAGCCGTTAAAAAGGCCCGAAAACTTTCGCTTAGAACCGATATTTACTACTCCCAGGCCAGACGAATGAGTTCCAACTACTACGACTGCAGCTCCCTGGTTTGGAGAGTATATAAATCAGCCGGATATAATATTTGCAACAATTATTCATACAATGCTCCCGTTGCGGCCGGAGAAGCATATTGGTGTAAAAATCATGGTAAGGCCTTAAAAAAATCCTCATGGAAGATTTCCAAAATGAGGCTTGTTGCCGGCGACTTGATTTTCTACTCATACAATAACAATAACGGCCGGTATTTAAATATAGACCATGTGGCAATGTTTGCCGGCTACTACTACGATGCATCCTCAGATGAATACTACGGCACGGTAATAGAAGCCTCCAGCACCTGGAATAAGGTAAACGAGCGATACTATTTTGTATCAGACTATATGGTTATGGCAGCCCGCCCGACCAGATAAAAAAACTGTCGCACTTTTATGTGCGACAGTTTTTTTATTTAAAGTATTCAACTCCGCTTTCAAATATCTTCATATCCTGCTCTCCACAGATGTTTTCAGCCACAAATCGTCCTTTTCTTTCGCTGTGAGCCATCTTTCCGAATACTCTTCCATCCGGAGAAGTTATTCCTTCAATAGCCATATATGAACCGTTTATATTAAACTCCTCATCCATTGTTGCTTTACCGGTTTCGAAATTCACATACTGTGTAGCCACCTGACCATTTTCAAAGAGTTTATCAAGCCATTCTTTTGGTGCTACAAAACGACCTTCTCCGTGCGAAACAGGGTTTACATAAATTCCGCCAAGTTCAGCCTTTGACAGCCAAGGGCTCTTGTTTGACACAACCTTTGTATAGGCCATTTTTGAAATATGACGACCTATTGTATTATAGGTAAGAGTCGGTGACTCCTCTGTCTGCGGAGCAATTTTTCCGTTAGGTACCAGACCAAGTTTTATCAGCGCCTGGAATCCATTACATATACCGAGGGCAAGTCCGTCCCTTTCATTTAAAAGTTTTGTAACAGCCTCTGAAAGATGTTCGTTTCTAAATGCCGTAGCAAAGAATTTAGCAGAGCCTTCCGGCTCATCTCCTGCGGAAAATCCGCCCGGGAACATAATAATCTGCGCCTTGTTTATCGCATCTTCAAACTCCCTGACAGAATCTGCTATATCAGAAACCGTAAGGTTCTTAAATACCTTTACTATCGTCTGCGCTCCTGCCTTTTCAAAGGCTCTCGCACTGTCGTATTCACAGTTTGTACCCGGGAATACAGGTATAAATACAGTTGGCTTTGCCACCTTGTTTTTGCACACATATACGGACTTTTCGTTGTATAAAGCCGTCTCCACATCCGACTTATCATCTCCCGAATAATATGGGAATATCTCATCCAGCGGTTTGGTCCATGCATCAAGAGCCTCTATAGCGGTAATCTTAACATCTTTGTATGTAAAGCTTCCATCATCCGTAACCTTACCTATGACCCTGCCGATTCCGCTTTCTATCAGGGAAAGTTTGTCTCCTGCCACCTCAGCAAGAATGCATCCGTATGCCGGCGCAAAAAGCTCACCTTCGGCAATATCTGAATTTATGCTTACTCCAAGTCCGTTTCCGAATCCCATCTTTGATACTGCAGGAGCTATTCCTCCGGCTCCAAGTGCAAATGCCGATACAATAACACCGCTCTGCTCCCAGCCTCTTATCATATCGTAAAGAGCCTTTACCTGAGGATAAACAGGTATATTGTTTTCGTCCTTTTCTATATTAAACAGCACAATGGCATTTCCACTCTTTTTAAGTTCAGGTGTAATAACATCCCCTCCGAGAGCTGTCGTTACCGCAAAAGAAACAAGTGTCGGCGGCACATCTATTTCATTAAAGCTGCCCGACATCGAATCCTTACCTCCGATTGACGGAAGTGAAAATCCCATCTGCGCATTATAAGCTCCCAAAAGAGCCGCCATAGGCTGGCTCCAGCGTTTAGGATCATTGCTCATTCTGCGGAAGTATTCCTGAAAACTAAATCTGATCTTGCTGTAATCTCCACCTGTAGCCACAATCTTTGCCACAGAATCAAGTACAGCATATACAGCTCCGTGATACGGACTCCAGCTTGAAAGGTAAGGATCAAATCCATAGCTCATCATTGTAATCGTATCCGTATTCCCTTTAAGTACGGGAATAAGGGCGCACATAGCCTGAGTCTCCGTAAGCTGGTATTTGCCACCGTAAGGCATGGTTACAGAGCCCGCACCTATAGAAGCATCAAATCTCTCCACGAGTCCCTTCTGTGAGCACTCATTAAGGTCTCCTAAAGCCTCAAGCCACTTTGCCTTTACATCCTTTATATCCTTTTGCTTAAAATAGCTTTCCGAAGCCGAAGGGCTTTCTACGGTCACATCTGTCTCCTGATGTGCTCCGTTGGTATCAAGGAAGGCTCTGGAAATATTAACTATATCCTTTCCCCCCCATGAGAGCACAAGCCTCGGCTCTTTTGTTACCTCGGCCACAGTCACCGCCTCAAGATTTTCTTCGGCTGAATACTTTAAGAATGTCTCTTCATCCTTTCTGTCAACAACTACCGCCATTCTCTCCTGAGACTCCGAAATCGCTATCTCCGTACCGTCAAGACCGGCATATTTTTTTGGTACTTTGTCAAGGTTAACCTTAAGTCCGTCTGCAAGTTCTCCTTTGGCAACCGAAACCCCGCCTGCGCCGAAATCGTTGCATACCTTTATAAGCCTTGTCACCTCCGGCCTTCTGAACATCCTCTGTATCTTTCTCTCTGTCGGAGCATTACCCTTTTGCACCTCGGCTCCGCAGCTTTCGAGCGAGGATGCGGTATGAGCCTTTGACGAGCCCGTTGCTCCTCCTATACCGTCTCTTCCGGTGCGTCCGCCGAGGAGAATAATTACATCTCCCGGTTCGGCATGCTCTCTCACGACATCCGCTCTTTTGGCAGCTCCAACAACAGCTCCTATCTCCATTCTCTTTGCCACATAGTCCGGATGATAGATTTCCTTGACATATCCGGTTGCGAGTCCTATCTGGTTACCGTATGAGCTGTATCCGGCCGCTGCATCTCTGACAATTTTCTTTTGTGGGAGCTTGCCGGGGAGTGTCTCGCTCATAGGACGGGTCGGATCTGCGGCTCCGGTAATCCTCATCGCCTGACATACATATGACCTGCCCGAAAGCGGATCTCTTATGCAGCCTCCAAGGCAGGTTGCAGCTCCACCAAAGGGCTCTATTTCCGTCGGATGATTATGAGTCTCGTTTTTAAATGACACGAGGTATTCTTCCGTCCTGCCATCCACATCCACAGGCACAACAATGCTGCAGGCGTTTATCTCATCCGACTCTTCCTGGTCTGTCAGCTTGCCCTGCTTTTTAAGCAGTCTGGCTGCAATAGTACCCAGATCCATAAGTGAGACATATTTATCCGTCCTGTCTTTAAAGATTTCATCATGGTCTTTTTTATATTTATTAAATGTATCTTCGAGGAGATTTTTGTAGTCTCCCTCCTCAAAGGTAATGTTTTTAAGTTCTGTAGAAAATGTCGTATGTCTGCAGTGGTCTGACCAGTATGTGTCAAGCACCCTTATTTCGGTAATTGACGGATCTCTTTTTTCTTCTCTCGCAAAGTAGTCTTTAATGAATTTAAAATCGTTAAATGTCATCGCAAGAGACAGGGAATCATATAGCTTTTTTAATTCCCCTTCTTCCATACCCGTAAATCCATCAAGAATCTCCACATCGGAAGGCTCACTGAAAACGCTCTCCAGCGTTTCCGGTTTTTCCATATCGGCCGCTCTTGAATCAACAGGATTTATGCAAAATGCCTTTATGGCCTCAAAATCCTCATCTGTAATATCCCCTTCAATTACATAAACATTGGCACATTTTACTACCGGGCTGCCCTCTTTTGAAAGGAGCATAATACACTGCTCGGCAGAGTCCGCTCTCTGGTCAAACTGTCCCGGAAGCGCCTCCACAGCAAAGACTCTTCCTCCTTTTGCATCAAAACTCTCCTCGTAAAGATAATCTACCGGAGGCTCTGAAAATATTGTCTCCTTGGCATCATTATACGCCTCGTCCGTAAGTCCTTCTGCATCATACCTTACAAGACTTCTGACTCCGGTAACTCCCCTTATGCCTAAAAATCCGGTAATGTCGTCTTTAAGCTTTTTGGCCGTTACGGCGTATTCCTTCTTTTTTTCCACATATACTCGTCTTAGATTGCCCATGTTTAAGGTCCTTTCCTCTAAAAATTT
>CAJOOU010000062.1 GCA_905236735.1 uncultured Eubacterium sp.
CGGTGAATTCCACTAGAAAGTTGCTATACATCAAAATTAAAGTGAAGTCAGGGTATGCCTGTATACCTATGACTTCACTTTTTTACTTAGAAATTTTTAGAGCAGCCTGCCCACTTCCTCAAAAAACATTCTCCAGTCCACCGGCTTTGATATATGAATATTTACACCAGCCTCCTTTGACAGCCTTATATCTTCATCATAGGCATTGGCTGAAAGAGCAACTATTGCTACCTTTGAGGCGTCATCTCTTTCCAGCGCCCTTATTCTTCTCGTAGCTTCAAGCCCGTCCATAACAGGCATCCTTATATCCATTACAATTATATCAAAATATCCCTCCGGCGAGTTTCTGAATATCTCAAGTCCTATCTCTCCGTTTACAGCCTTGGCAACATCAAACCCTTTGTTTTCGAGCATCTTTACGGCTATCTCCATATTAATGTTACTGTCCTCGCAAACAAGAGCCCTCCTGCCCTCAAACGAAACCTCCGGCTTTTTGTCATAACTGTTTATTACATTATCTTCCGCTGCCTGTTTTCTTCTCACACTGAAGGTAATCCTTGTGCCCCTTCCTACCTCGCTGTCCACTTCCAGATTTCCCTTCATAACTTCGACGAGTTTCTTTACTATTGTAAGGCCAAGTCCTGTACCCTCCATAGGCTCATCAGACTCTCTTGCAAAGGCATCAAACATTTTTTTCGTAAACTCTTCGCTCATACCCCGGCCATGGTCTTCCACCACTGAAAGGACTTCATAAAATCCGTCATCACCTCCGGTGCATTCCACGCTCCACAAAACCGCACTTCCGGGCTCCGAAAATTTGATGGCATTGCTGAGAAGATTGATATATATCTGCTCAACCCTCATCTCATCTACCACAACAGCCAGGCCTTCTATATTGGTAAACCTCGTAACTATCTTCACTCCTGCCTTGTCAGCAATAGGAGCTATCATCGTCATAATATAAGAAACTATCTTTTCTATGCTCGTGGGTTTTTCGTTAAGTACGAGCTTTCCTGCCTCTATACTGCTTACATCAAGCACATCGTTTATAAGTCCCAGAAGATAAAATCCGGAATTTTCCACCTTATCTATGTATTCTTTCATAGGCGGTGTCAGATTTTCGTCCTCTCTGGCTATCTGTGTAAGTCCCAGAATGCCGTTCATCGGGGTTCTTAAATCATGGGTTACCCTTGACAAAAACTCACTCTTTGCCGCATTTGCCTTCTCTGCCCTCTCTTTCTGAGTGTGTATGAGTCTGAGCGAAACCATAAGTACTATCAGACCCACAAAAACGGCCACTATCGCTGCAATAAATACAGATGATGTCACCGGACGGGTGTAAATAAGGTCACGAAGAGATATTCCCTCTTTAAAATACTGCATATCCGTTTCCGCAATTATGCCCTCAATTTCCGATGTGGTTATACTCCTTATAGCCTTATTCACCGCGGTAATAACCTCCGGCTCTACTCCCTGTGCCACAGCAAAGCAGTACATTGACTTTTCATCGGTAACTATTACGCTTAGGTTGTTGTACTTATAGTCCTTCAGATAGTATTCCGACTGGAAGCTGTCCAGATATGTCATATCACATTTACCGCTGTTTACAGCCTTTATGCACTCCTCTGCGCTCGAGAAATACATTATTCTCTCTTCCGGATACATATCTTTCAGATAATGTATTGTATGATAGGCTCCTCTCCTTGCCGCAACCACATCGTTCGAATCTCCCGTATAGGTGTTTTTATTCATAATCATATGATACTGGAAAGTAAGAAACGGCAGGGTTATTGCTGTGTCCTTTTCCTTTGCCCACATATAGTCGTACTCAAAGCCTATCATAAAATCTGCTCCGGAATCGGTCTTCCAGTTCATCACCTCTTCCCTGGTATCCGCAGTATAAATCTCACATGGCAGTCCGAGTTTATCTGCTATTAGATTGGCTATTTTATACCAGTTTCCGGACATTTTCCCGTCCGTCATATCAAACATCATCCTGTTTGAAGCATCAACAAAAACCTTTAAACTGCCAAGTTCATCTATCGCCTTCATCTCCTCATCCGTAAGCAGCAGCTTGTTGACATAATTTCCGCCAAAATATTCATTAAAAAGTTCTTCGTTATAATACCCCTCAGTTTCGATAATAGACTTTATTCCGCTGTTTAATACATCCACAAGTCCGTCTTTTTTCTTGGAGACTGCAATATTTTCGACGCATTCTTCTATCTGACTTAAAATAACCTCATCTTTTTCCATTGTTCTCATCTGATTTTCAATGGTATAGTCAAGCTCGCCATTATGAAGGGCATCATCCATTTCGCTCAGAGTAGAATACTCTATAATATCCGCATTTACTCCGTTTTCGCTCAGATAATCCTTTGCCTCATTTATAGTCTGTACGCCCTTAAGCATACCGATTCTTGTGTTTTGAAGGGAATTAATACCTGTGAAATCATCCTGATTTTCCACCAGTGTCGCCACTACCGTGTATGATGAACACATGGGATAAGATGTGTATTCCAAATACTCGGTCCTCTCGGCCGAGTATTCTATAGCCAGCATAATATCAATGCTGCCTTCTTTAAGTTCTTCTATAAGCTCTGAAAACTTTCCGGGCACATATTCGAATTCAAGTCCCGTATACCGTGATATTTCCTGAAGGTAATC